>DATNJD010000025.1:0-16934 GCA_035604075.1 Acidimicrobiales bacterium | reverse complement strand
GCGCCGCGCCGTTCGTGACCAACTCGTCCTCGTCGGGTATGGGATCGGTGGCCACCGCCGCCGCCCGGGCCGCGCTGCCCGGGCGAAGGACCTCGCCCTGGCGCTTCACCGGAGCGCCGCGCCGGCCGGTGGCGGCGCGCGGCGTGGTGGCGGCCGTCACGGTGGACAGCGCCGCCGCCCGGGGGGTGAGCAGTCCCGTCCGGTCGGCCCGGTTGGCCAGCTTCTGGCGGATGTTCACGTAGCGCGGCTCGCGTTCCTTCATGACGGCCAGGATGGGCGAGGCGATGAAGATCGACGAGTATGCCCCCGAGGTGAGCCCGATCACCAGGGCCAGACCGAAGTACTGCAAGGTCGTCGCCCCCAGGATCTGCGCCCCGATCACCAGGATCCCGAACACCGGGAGGATGGCCACCAGCGAGGTGTTCATGGAGCGGGCGAGGGTCTGGTTCATGGACAGGTTGACGACGTCCTCGTAGGTCATCCGCCCCGACGCGCCGAAGCCCTTCGTGTTCTCGCCCACACGGTCGAAGACGACGACGGTGTCGTAGAGCGAATACCCGAGGATGGTCAAGACGGCCACCACCGTGTCCGGGGTGACCTGAAACCCGGTGAGCGAATAGATCCCGGCCGTCACCAGCAGGTCGTGGATCACGGCGATGAGCGCGGCGATGGCCATCTTCCACTCGAAGCGGAGGCTGATGTACAGGACCACGACGATGAAGAAGACGAGCACCGCCAATATGGCCTTGTCGGTGATCTGACTCCCCCACGTGGGGCCCACGTCGGAGAACGTCACCTCGGTGGCGGGCGTGTCGCTCAGTCGGCCGAGGGCCTTGTCCACCGCCTGTTCGGTGCTCTGTTTCTGCGCCGTGCTGAGTTTGTTCAGGTCGGCCTCCACCTGCAGCTTCCGGTTGCCCCCCGTTCCCAGGAACTCGACGATGGGGTCGGACACGCCGGCCGACTGCATGGCGCTCTGCACGCTGGCGGCGGTGATGTTGGCATTGGCCGCCGACACCTCCCACGACTGCCCGCCCTTGAAGTCGATGCCGAAGTTGAACCCCCGGGTCCCCATCGACACGATCCCCAGCACGATGATGATGCCCGAGATCAGGTACCACGTCCGGCGACGCCCGACGAAGTCGAACGACGTCTCGCCCCGGTAGAGCCGGACGAAGGCGTTCGGGCGCTTGCCGCCGGTACCCGGCGCGGCCTCGGTCTCGTCGATGACGGTCACGGCTGCCCTCCGGAGTCAATGGCCAGTCCGCGCGCGATACCGATCACGCGGGCACTGGTGACCTTGGCATTGCGGCCCAGCAAGATGACCAGGGGCCGGGTGAAGAAGTACGTCGTGGCCACGTCGAGGAGCGTCGACAGGCCCAGGAAGAAGGCGAACCCCTTGACCGTCCCCGCCGCCAGCAGCCACAACACCAGGGCGGCGGCGAAGGACACGGTGTCGGCGGCCAGGACCGTCCGGAACGCGCCCCGGAAGCTCTTGTCGACGCTCGTCCGCACGGATCGCCCACTTCTCGCCTCGTCCTTTAATCGTTCGAAATACACGATGTAGGAGTCGACGGTGATACCCACGGACACGATCAGCCCCGTCACACCCGACAGGTCGAGGGTCAGATTGAACCCCGAGTGCCCGAGCGCGGACACGATGGAGAAGAGCAGACCGGCGGTGACGATCAGGCCCGAGACCACCACGATGCCGAGGGCCCGGTAATAGAGGATGGTGTAGATGAGAACGAGCAGCAGTCCCCCGATGCCGGCGGCCAGCCCGGCATTGAGTGATGACTTCCCGAGCGTCGGTGACACGGTCGTCTGGTCGATGTTGATGAGCCGTACCGGCAGCGAGCCGTAGTTCAGGTCGAGAGCCAGGTTCTGCGCCAGGGTCTGGGTGAAGTTCCCACTGATCTGCACCTTGCCGGCGAACGACTGGAACGAGGCGTTGGAGGGCTGGGTGAGCGGGGCCGACACCACCTGGCCGTCGAGGTCGATGCCGAGGATCTCGTGGAAGTACTTCTGGGCCAGGGCGTCCCACGCGGGGGACCCCTTCGTGGTGAGGGTGGCGTTCACCACCCACTGGGGCGACAGGAAGTTCGCTTGGGCGCTCGCCACCGCCGTGCCGTTCAATTCGGAGGGGCCGAGCAGGAAACGTCCGCCGCCGAGGACGGGAACGAGGACGTAGGCGTGGGGATGTTCGTCGTCATAGGCCGGCGAGGTCGACGGGTACTGGGTCAAGACGGGGTCGGAGGGAATGCTCCCCTCGTTCGAATTCCCGGTGGAGGTATTCACCGTCAACGTCGGTGCCTGCAGCGAATAGGTGGCGGCCGACGGACCCTTCGGCAACGGCGGAAGGACGGTCCCCTTCTTGGGCGCCACGTACCCGTTGGCGGCGGCCAGGACGGGTCGGAACTGCAGCTGGGCCGTCTGGCCGATGAGATTGATGACCTTCTGCGGGTTCTTCAACCCCGGGAGCTGCACCACGATGTTGCCGCCCTGGGAGTTGACGTTGGACCCCGACACCCCGGCGGCGTCGACCCGGTTCCGGATGACGTTGATCGACGTGTCCATCTGACCGGAGTTGATCGCGTGGGCCGGCTTGTAGATGATCTCCGAACCGCCGGCCAGGTCGAGGCCGAGCTTCGGCGACCAGCCGGCGCCCAGCGTCGCCGCCAGGAGCACCACGGTGAGGGCGACGACGAGCGTCAAGCTGATAACGAGTGAGCGCTTCATCGTTCGCCTTCCTGCGTTGCTCCCGGTGCCCCGGCCTCGGGCGTCCCGGATTCGGGTGTGGCTGTGGTCCCGTCGTGCGGGTCGGTGGTGTCGTGTCCGGGGGCACTGCCGTTGTCGCTCGAGTGGTCGTGGGTGGCGGCGGCGATGTCCTGCTCGCTCGGGTCGTGCCAACCGGCGGCTTCGGCCACACCGTCGTGGTGGCCCTCGTCGTGCCAATTCTGCTCGGCCACCGAATTGGCGTCCGGCTCGGTCAACCGTCGGGCGATGGTGGAGCGCAGCACGGTGATCCGTGTGCCGGGGGCGGTCTCGATCGTCACCCGGTCGTCGGCCACGTCGAGGACGGTGCCGAAGATGCCCGCCCCGGTGAGGATCTCGTCGCCGGCCGACAGCTCCATCAGGGTCTCCCGCTGGCGCCGGGCCGCCTGGGACCGGGGCCGGAGGAAGAAGGCCCAGAAGAGGCCCACCAGAACAACGAAGAAGAGGAGCTCACCGACGCCCGATCCGGACGTCTTCGCCGGCGCGGTCGTCTTGGCCAAGAGCAAGCCGAAGAAAGCAGTCGCTGTGGGCATGGGTGTGGTCTCCGCCTGGTTCCGAACAGTCGACCTTAGCCCAGGCACGCCGCCTGCCTCGGGCACCGGCGCCGGTTTTGCCGCCCCGCCCGGGGACAATTTGCCTGCTCAGCCGTGGTTGCCTGCTCAGCCGGGGCCGTGCCGCCCTATCACCACAGCGTGGCTGCCCCGGGCGCGGGATCGGCGCGGGGATCGGTCATCCCCAGGTGGTCGAAGGCCCGGGCCGTCGCCACCCGCCCACGCGGCGTCCGCATCACGAGCCCCTGCTGGAGCAGATAGGGCTCGTAGGCATCCTCCACCGTCTCGGTCTCCTCACCGATGCACTGGGCCAGGGTCATCAGCCCCACCGGCCGCCCGTCGAAACGCCGGCACAGCGCGTCGAGGATGGCCCGGTCGACCTTGTCGAGACCGAGCGCGTCCACACCGAACATCTCGAGACCCTCCGACGCCAGCTCGGCCGTGATGGCTCCCTCGGCCCGGACCTCGACGTAGTCCCGGACCCGGCGCAGCAGCCGGTTGGCGATACGCGGCGTCCCACGGGCGCGTGCCGCGATCTGCCACGCCCCCTCGGTGGCCACCTCCACCCCCAGGATGCCCGCCGCCCTGGTCACGATCCCCTGGAGATCGTCGGGCGCGTACAGGTCGAGCCGGCCGAGGAAGCCGAACCGGTCGCGCAACGGGCCGGTGAGAAGACCGGTCCGCGTCGTCGCCCCGACCAGGGTGAAGCGCGGCAGATCAAGGCGGATCGACCGCGCCGTCGGTCCCTTGCCGATGAGGATGTCGAGCTGGAAGTCCTCCATCGCCGGGTACAGCACCTCCTCGACGGGGCGCGGCAGGCGGTGGATCTCGTCGATGAACAGGACATCGCCGTGTTGCAGGTCGGTCAGGATGGCGGCGAGATCGCCGGTCCGCACGAGCGCCGGTCCCGAGGTGATCCGCAGGCCGACGCCCATCTCGGCCGCCACGATCCCCGCCAACGAGGTCTTACCCAGGCCGGGCGGCCCGGCGAACAGCAGGTGATCGACGGGCTGGGCGCGCCGACGGGCCGCTTCGAGCACGATGTGCAGGTGCTCCGTGAGCTGTGCCTGGCCCAGGAATTCCTCGAGTCGCCGCGGCCGGAGCCGGACCTCGTCGGCCAGATCGGCCGGGTCGACCTCGGGGTCCACCGGCCGGATCAGAGAATCGTCGCCGGGGTCGTCGCGTGGACCGTCGCGTGAGCCGTGGCGGTCGTCCGCCACGTCATCGGTCCCGCCGGCGAGGGAGCGATCCACGGCGGGGAGGGCCACCACTTCACGGCGGCTCACCGGGCCCCCGCCAGCTCACGGAGGGCCTGGCGCAGCATCTCCTCCACCGCACCCTCGTCGGGGATGTCGTGCAGGGCCCGCCGGATCTCCTCGGGCCCGTACCCGAGCTCGACCAACGCCGCCCGGACCTCGCCCCGGGGCTCGGCCGGCCCCGACGTCGTGCCTCCCGGGACCCCTCCCCCGGCGAATTCCGGCAGTTCCAGGCGGGTACGCAGATCGAGAACGAGCCGGGCCGCCGTCTTGCGGCCCACGCCGGGAACGGCGCACAACGTGTCGAGGTCCTCCTCGAGCACGGCCCGGACGAGATCGGCGGGCCGCAACGCGCACAGCACGGCCAGCGCCAGCGACGGCCCCACCCCGTGGGCCGAGAGAAGTGCCTCGAAGCAGCGCCGCTCCTCGGTGCTGGCGAAGCCGTACAGCACGATGGCGTCCTCGCGCACGTGCGTGTGGACGTGCAGCGTCACCTCGGAGCCCTGATCGCCGGCCGTCACGAGAAGGGGCGTCGGCACGCTCACCCGGTACCCGACCCCGTGGACGTCGACCAGCAACTCGCCGTCGGCCGTCCGGGCCAGCAGCCTTCCACTCAGCCAGCCGATCACGTCCGCCCTCCGGGGCCGCGTCCGGCGCCGGCGGCAGCTTCGGCGCCGGCGGCCGCCTCGATGGCCCGTCGCAGAGGTTGCGACGTCAGGTGGCACACGGCCAGGGCCAGGGCGTCGGCCACGTCGGGCGGGTTGGGGGGACCGGGAAGATCCAAGAGGGCAGCCACCATGTTCTGCACCTGCTGTTTCGAGGCGCTGCCGAAACCGACGACAGCCTGCTTGACCTCATTGGACGTGTACTGGGCGATCTCGCAGCCCGCTTGGGCCGCCACCACCAGGGCCACGCCACCGGCCTGACCGGTGGCCATGGCCGTCCTGACGTTCGTCTGGAAGAAGACCCGCTCGACGACCACGGCGTCGGGCCGCATCTCCTCCACCAGGGCGCGCAACTCGCGATAGAGCGTGTGCAGGCGCTCGGGGAGGGGCATGGAGGGGACGGTGGTCACGACCCCTCCGGCGCTCGCCGTCAGCCGGCTCCCGCAGCGCTGCACCAGCCCATAGCCGCAGCGCGAGAGGCCGGGGTCGATGCCCAGGACGAACACGCGTTCGCCCTTAGCAAGGGACTCCGGGGGCAAGGTGGATGTGACGAGGTGGATGTGATCAGTCGCCGGCGGCCGCCATGACGTCGTCGGGCATGTCGAAGTTGGACCAGACGTTCTGCACGTCGTCGTGGTCGTCGAGCGCTTCCAGCAGCCGCAGCACCTGCCGGGCCTCGCCCACCTCGGTCACCGGCACCGTGGTGGTGGGGACCATGGCGGGCTCGGCCGAGTCGACGGTCATGCCGGCCGCCTCCAGTCCCTGACGCACCGCGCTCAGATCGGTCGGGGCCGCCGTCACCACCCAGTGGTCCCCGTCGTCACTCAGGTCCTCGGCACCGGCCTCCATGGCCACCTCCATGACCTTGTCCTCGTCGAGGCTCCGGGGCAGTTCGATCACCGCTTTGCGCTCGAACTGCCACGACACGGCTCCCGGCTCGGCCATCGACCCGCCGCTGCGGGAGAACACGTTGCGCACCTCGGCGCCGGTGCGGTTGCGGTTGTCGGTGAGCGTCTCCACGATGATGGCCACGCCCCCGGGCGCGTATCCCTCGTAGTTCACCTGTTCGTAGCGCACGCCTTCGAGCTCTCCCGACCCCCGCTTGATGGCGCGCTCGATGGTGTCCATGGGTACCGAGGCCGATCGGGCCTTGTCGAACATGCTGCGCAACGTGGCGTTCGAGTTGAGGTCACTGCCTCCCTCGCGTGCCGCCACTTCGAGCAGCCGGATCAATTTGGCGAAGCTCTTGGCCCGCGCCTGGTCGACGGCGGCCTTACGGTGCTTGGTGGTCGCCCACTTGGAGTGTCCGGACATCGTCTATCGTCCCCTCTCCTCGATCATCGAAACGAACAGTCGGTGCACCCGCCGATCGGCGGTGAGCTCGGGATGGAACGCCGCCACCAGGACAGGGCCCTGCCGGCACAACACCGGTGTGGCGGCGGGTACGTCGGTGAGACCGCCACCGGTGCCGTCCGGCGTCCCGGTCGACGGCGCCACGGTGGCCAGGACCTCCACGGCGTCGCCGGTCGCCTCCACCAGTGGCGCCCGGATGAACACCGCGTGGAACGGCACCCCACCGACAGCGGGCACGTCGAGGTCGCACTCGAAGGACGCCAGCTGCCGCCCGTAGCCGTTGCGCCGGACGGCGATGTCGATGGCCCCGTAACAGATCTGGTCCTGGCGGCCCCCGATCACCGACGAGCCGAGGAGGATCATGCCGGCACAGGTGCCGAAGACGGGCAGTCCGGCGGCGATCTCCTTGCCCAGGGGCTCGAGAAGCTCCGACGACGACAGGAGCATCGACATGGTGGTCGACTCGCCCCCCGGCAGGACGATGCCGTCGAGCCCGGACAGGTCGGACGGCCGGCGCACGGGCCGGCCGGCGACGGCGAGATCAGCGAGGGCGCGTAAGTGCTCGGCGACGTCGCCCTGCAGAGCGAGAACGCCGACGTTCACCTGGGGGCACCTCGGCCGCCGACACCGGTCGCACGGTCCGTTCCCCTACCAGCCTCGTCCGGCCATGCGCTGCTCGAGGCCGGCGATCTCGAGCCCGGGCATCGATGCCCCGAGGCCCCGGCTCACCTTGGCCACGATCTCCGGGTCGTCGTGGTGGGTGGTCGCCTCCACGATGGCCCGGGCCCGGCGGGCCGGGTCCTCGCTCTTGAAGATGCCCGAGCCCACGAACACCGCTTCGGCTCCCAGCTGCATCACCAGCGAGGCGTCGGCCGGGGTGGCGATCCCTCCTGCGCAGAACAGCGGGACGGGGAGCCGCCCGGTGTCGGCCACTTCATGCACGAGCTCGATGGGGGCGGCCAGGTTCTTCGCCCACGCGTAGCGCGTGGCGGCGTCAGCCTGTGTGAGTGCTCCGATGTCTCCCAGGATGGACCGCAGATGACGGACCGCCTCCACGATGTTCCCCGTCCCGGCCTCGCCCTTGGAGCGGATGAGACAGGCTCCTTCGGAGATCCGCCGCAACGCCTCCCCGAGATTGGTGGCGCCGCAAACGAACGGGACCCGGAACGCCCACTTGTCGATGTGGTGGGCCTCGTCGGCCGGGGTGAGCACCTCGCTCTCGTCGATGTAGTCGACGGCCAGCGCCTCGAGAACCTGCGCCTCGGCGAAGTGCCCGATGCGCGCCTTGGCCATCACCGGGATCGTCACCGCCTGCTGGATGCCCTCCACCAGGGCCGGGTCGCTCATCCGGGCCACGCCACCCTGTGCACGGATGTCGGAGGGGACACGCTCGAGGGCCATCACGGCCACGGCCCCGGCGTCCTCGGCGATGCGCGCCTGCCCGGCGTCGATCACGTCCATGATCACCCCGCCGCGCAGCATGTCGGCCAGACCCCGCTTCACGGTGAACGTCGCCGTCCGCCGCTCTCCATCGGCCCCCGGTCGACGAGGCGTCGTGCCAGATGTGCCGGAGGTCGCAGATGACGAGGTGGGGGCGTTGCTCATGGAATCGAGTCTACCGCCGGGTTCGCTGTCCCCTTCGGCCCGTCGCCCGGCGCGGCCCCCGGACCGTGACCGGCCTCACCATTCGTCCAGAGCGCTGATACGCACGTCGGCGGCGTCGAGCTCCCCGGCGACACCTCCCCCGGACCGGCGTCCCCCGGCGGGATCGGGGAGCGAGACCGTCCACAACCATCGGGTCACGAGCGCCACACCCCGCCCGGCCAGGGGCGACGACGGGGGCGGCACGGGCCCGTCCACCATGAGGGCCAACGCGTCGCGCAGCCCCGGCGGATAGCGGGTGACGCTCACGGCCCGCTGGTCGGTTCGGAACTCCCGACCGCGCCCGGCCAGGGTGTGAACCAGCCCGGCGGCGCCGGGCATGACGGCCACCAAGGGAAGAGCCACGGCGGCGGCCATGGTGGCGGGAACGATGTCGGCGCATTTCACATGGACCAGTTCATGGGCGAGCACGCCCTCGAGCTGCACCGGATCGAGAACGTCGACCAACCCCGAGGTGACCACGAGCACGGCCAGACGGCGGCGCCGCCCGAACGTCACCGCGCCACGTGCCTCCTCATCGACCACGTACACGGTCGGGAGCACGAGACCCATCGAGGCGCACAGCCCCTCGACCTGATTGAAGACGCGGGCGTAGTCGTCCTCGTCCGCCGGCTCGGCGTGCAGGGCACGGATGAGGGCGGGGGTGGCGGCCCGCCAGGTGACCACGGCCAAGGCGACGGCGACGAGCACACCGGCCACCACCCCGACGACGACATCGGTGAGCGCGATGCACACCACGGCCACCACGATGCCGAGAAGCACCCCGGGGAAGGCGGCGATGCCCATGCCGCGTCGGCGGTTCCGGCGGGCCAGGGTCTCGTCTTCGTTGGGCGCCGGCAGCGCCTCGATGGTGACGACAGGCTCGACCATGACAGGGGCGACCGGACGACTGGACGAGCCGCTCTGACCGCCTCCACCGCTTCGTGGCCCACCGCGGCCACCGCCCGGTGGCCCGCCGCGCCCACCGCCGCCGCGTCCACCACCGCCGCTGCGTCCGCCACCCCCACCGCGGTTGCGCCCACCGCCCCCACCCGAGCGACCGCCACCGGAGTTCGATCCGGCCGGTCGCGACGACCGTTGATTGCCGCCGGCACCGCCGCCGCCGGAACCGGAGCCGCTGCCGCGCGCGTTCCCGGACGTCGGGGGACGGCCACCGCGACGGCGACCCGAGGAGGAGCCGGAGGAAGCGGCCATTGCGGAAGTGTACGTGGCGCTCTCCCCCGGCCCGCGTCCTGGTCCTCTCAGCCGGCCCGTGACCGCCGCGCCCGTGCCCCCTCGTAGATCTCCACATAGCGCTCGGCCAGGCGCCCCATCGACCACGTGGCGGCGTGGTCGTAGGCCCGCTCGAGGGCCTCGGGCGCCGACCTTCCCGTCCCCTGGGCGGCCTCGGTCACGGCCCCGCCGAGAGCAGCGGACCAGGCGTCGACGTCGCCGGGCGCGACCAGCCGGGCGTGGCCACCGGCCACGAAGGCGTAGCCGGGAATGTCGCTCGCCACCACCGCCGTCCGGGCCGCCATGGCCTCGAGGAGCACCATCCCGAACGACTCGCCCCCGAGGGAGGGCGCACAGAGCACGTCGGCACCGCGCAGTCGCGCCGCCAGCTCGTCGTCCCCCACGCGTCCCAACCACTGCACCCGGGAGTCGGCCGACGTGCGCGCCCGCAGTGCGTCCGTCTCGGGACCGTCGCCCACCACCCACAACGTGGTGAGCGGGACCGCCTCGTCCTCGGACAAGCGGCCCCACGCGTCGAGCAGCACCCCGAGACCCTTGCGCCGTTCGTGACGACCGACGAAGAGCACGGTGGGTCCGTCCGTGGGCCACGGTTCGACCGATGCCACCCGGTCGAGCTCCACGCCGTTGCCCACGATCTCGTAGCTCCCGCCCAGCGCCTCCGCCGCCGTCGCGCGCGCCTCGGGGGACACGGCGCAGCGCACATCGAGACGGTCGGCGGCCCAGCGGGCCAGGGGACCGAGGAGCCGGTAGGCCGTCGACGCACCGGACCGGTGGAAGGTGCCCACCCGCGGTTGCGGGCACAGGACCAGGCAGGCGTAGCCGGCGCCGGGGGCGAGGGGCTCGTGCAGGTGCACGACGTCAACCCCGCTCCGGCGTAGTCGCCGCACGGCCCGGCCGGCGGCGACGGGGTCGAGGGAGACGGGGGCCACCGAGCCGTTGGCCCGTAGGGGTAGAGACCGGCCCAGGGACACCACGTTCTGCGGCGGCAGACCACGGATCTCGACCGGCCCGTCGGTGGGCGCCAGAACGAGGGGGTCGTGACCGAGGGCACCGAGGGCGCGGGCCAGGCCCAGCACCTGACCCTGGACCCCCCCGGGCTTGCTCAGGCTGTACGGGCACAGCAGGGCGACGCGCACGGCCGAATCAGGTGCCTTCGTCTGTCGACGGGGCGTCTGTCGAAGGCGCCTCTGTCGGCGGGGGCGATCCGTCGCGGTCACTGGGCCAGTTGGGCTGGAACAGGTACCACTGGTCGGGGGCGCGTCGTATCAGCCGTTCCAGATCGTGGGCCACCTGTTGGGTGACGCGGGTCACGTCGGCGCGTAGCCGTCCGGTGCGCTCGGTGGCCACGGGCGCCATGATGACGGCGGTGTGGTCGCGACCCGGTCCGCCGTAGACGGCGGTGGGCAGCAGGGCGGCGCCCGTCCGCAGGGCCAGAGTGGCCGGGCCCGCCGGCAAGGTGGTCCGCTCTCCGAAGAACTCCACCTCCACCCCGTTGCCGACGATGTCCCGGTCGCACAGCAGTCCCACCAGGCCGCCGTCGCGCAGCGTCCGCAACAACACGCCGCCGGCGTCGGCGTTCAGGGGCACGATGGTGAGGCCGAGCGCCTGACGCTGCGACACGAACCAGTCGTACAGCTTCGGCGGGCTGACCGGCTCGGCCACCGCCGTCATGGGGTAGCCCTGGAGGTTGAGCCACGCGCCTCCCCACTCCCAACGCCCCAGGTGGGGCAGGGCCATGACCACGCCTCGGCCCGCCGCCATGCCGGCCACGAGATGTTCGTAGCCCGACTCGACCATCATGCGCGACTCGATCACCTGCGGGTCGACGGCGGGAAGGCGCGACCCCTCGAGCCAGTAGCGCGCGTAATTGAGGAACGCCCGCCTCGTCCACGCCCGCACCTCGGCGTCGGACAGGTCGGGGCCGAGCACCCGTCGGAGGTTGCGCCCGTAGGCGGTCCGGGACTGGCGTCGGGCGGTCGTGAGCCCCATACCCACGACGGCCGCCGCCGCCGTCGCCACCGGCTCGGGCAGACGTTGCATGGCCGTACCCAGGCCGCGGTAGATCAGGTAGGTCGCCTGGGCGCGGGCGTCCGACGTCCGTGACCCGTCCACGTCGGGGTCAGCGGGTGGTGGGTTCAGGACCCGCCGGCACCAGGCCGGCGGCCACTGCGCTCACGGGGCCGTTCGGCGCGCCGTGCCCGCCAGATCCGACCCGATCGGCTGGCGATCACGCTCTGGCGACGGGCCCGCCAACGACCGAGAGGTTGGTCGGCCCGCTGGGGCTGCACGAAGTGCACGCCGGTGGCGTCGCGCTGCGCACGCGTCTCGCGCCACGTCCGCCACCGGGAGTCGACCCGGGCGTCGCGCCGACGGGCCAGGGCGCGCTCGGGATCGATCGCCCGCAGGGGACGGAGCGACGGTGTCCGCACCGGGCCCTCGGCTTCCTGCCACACCCGGACGAACCGCCCCAGGGCGGTGGCCGTGATGAGGCCGAAGAACACCCACAGAGCGGGGACGAAGGCGGCGCTCGAGACGGCGCCGGCGATGAAGCACACGCCGAGCAGGATGAACCGCTCGGCCCGTTCCATCAGTCCACCGCCCGCCGACAGACCGAGGAGCTCGGCTTTGGCCCGCTGGTACGAGATGAGCGCCGTCAACGCCAGGATGGCGAACGGCAACAGCACCATCTGGCCGTGATGGTGGGCGGCGAGATACCACGAGACCCCACCGAAAATGAAGGCGTCCGACACCCGGTCGGCCACGGAGTCGAAGAACGCCCCCCGTATGGAGGCCGTCCCCGCCGCCTTGGCCACCGGCCCGTCGAACAGGTCGGGGAGGCCGGTCGGGAACAGGAGGATGACGCCCCAGACGAGGTGGCCCGAACCCACGGCGATGGCGGTGACCACCGACATGACCAGTCCGAAAACCGTGAGGACGTCGGCGGTGATGCCCGTCCGTACGAGTGCGTTACCGACTGGCTTGGTCGTTCGGTCCACGGCGTGTCGCCAGCGGCCATCGAACATGTGCGAGTTTCCTCCTCACGACTGACACTACGAGCCTACCATCGGCGCCTCCGGGGCCAACGGAAAGGTTCCCCGGCGGCCGAGCCGCTCCCGGGGGCACGGGCCCGTCGCACCGCCCAGTGACGATCCCGTTACCCACCGGTAGGATGGGCAGCCCCGACGCTGCTCGGCGCCGGTGGTCGAGCGAGGGGAGGTGCTCGGGGTGACCAGCTTCCCACCGGCGCGCATCCGCAACGTAGCCCTGGTCGGACACAACGGGGCGGGCAAGACGACCCTGGCCGAGGCCCTGCTCTTCGCCACGGGGGCCATCCCCCGGGCCGGCCGGGTCGACGACGGCTCCACCGTGTGTGACTTCGAACCGGAGGAGATCAAGCGACATATGTCGATCTCCCTGTCGCTCGCCCCCGTCATCTGCGGCGACGTGAAGATCAACATCATCGACACGCCGGGCTACGCCGATTTCTTCGGTGAGGTCCGCGCCGCCTGCTCGGTCGTCGACCTCGTCGTCGTGGTGGTGAGCGCGGTCGACGGCGTCGAGGCACAAACCGAGGCGGCATGGGAGCTGGCGGCCGAGCTCGGCATCCCCCGACTCGTCTTCATCAACAAGCTCGACCGCGAGCGCGCCAGCTTCGACCGGACGCTGGCCGATCTCCAGGACCGCTTCGGCGCCGGCATCGCCCCCCTCGAGCTCCCCCTCGGGGAAGAGAGCGGATTCCACGGCATCGCCGATCTGCTCACCGACAGCGCCCTGCTCTACGACGACGGGCCGCCGTGCCCCGAACCCATTCCCGACGACGTGGCCGATGTCGAGCACCAGGTCCGCGAGCAGCTGGTGGAGGGCATCGTGGTGGGTGACGACGCCCTCATGGAGCGCTATCTCGAGGGTGACGTCCCCTCGACGGACGAGCTCGAGGCCACCCTGGCATCGGGCGTGGCGCAGGGTCTCGTCTTCCCCGTGGTGTGCGGGTCGGCCGCCACCGGCGTGGGCATCGACCGGTTGGCGTCGCTCCTGGCCGAGATCGGACCCTCGCCCGATGCCCGGCCCCCCGTCACCGTCCGCGCCGGTGACACCGAGCAGGAGGTGGCCTGCGATCCCGCCGCGGCGCCACTGGCCCGCGTCTTCAAGACCATCTCCGACCCCTATGTGGGCAAGATCTCGCTCCTGCGGGTGCTGTCGGGAACGATCCGGCCCGATTCCGTCCTCACCAACCCCCGGAGCCACGCCGAAGCCAAGCTCCACGTCCTGCAGCTCCTGCGGGGGAAGGATGCCGAGTCGGTGACCGAGGCGCAGGCGGGAGATCTCGTGGCCGTCCCCAAGCTGTCGGACACGGCCACGGGGGACACCCTCGCCCCCAAGGGCACCCCGGTCACCGTGCCGGGCCCGGAGGCCGAGCCGGTCGCCCTGTCGGTGGCCATCCGACCGAAGTCGAAGGGCGACGAGGACAAGCTCATGACGGCGCTGCACCGTCTGCAGGACGAGGATCCTGCTCTGGTCGTCGAGCGAGTGGACGAGACACACCAGACCATCCTGCGGGGCACGGGCGAGACCCACCTGGCGGTGGCGGCCGAGCGACTGCACCGCAAGTTCAGTGTCGACGTGGAGACGGAGGACGTCCGCATCGCCTATCGCGAGACGATCACGAAACCGGCCGAGGCCGAGGGCCGCTACAAGAAGCAGACGGGCGGCCACGGCCAGTTCGGGGTGGCCTCGCTGCGCATCGAACCCCTCGAGCGCGGTGAGGGCTTCCACTACATCGACGAGATCGTGGGCGGAGCCATCCCCAAGCAGTACATCCCGGCCGTGGAGAAGGGCGTCCTCGAATCCATGGCCCTGGGCGGCGTGTACGGGTTCCCCGTGGTCGACATCCAGGCCGCCTGCTACGACGGCAAGTTCCATCCCGTGGACTCGTCGGAGATGAGCTTCAAGATGGCGGGCTCGCTGGCGTTCCGCGAGGCCATGGCCAAAGCCGATCCCGTGGTGCTCGAGCCCATCTCCCGTCTCGAGGTCACGGTGCCCGCAGCCATGCAGGGCGAGGTCCTGGGCGACATGAACTCGCGACGCGGCCGCGTCCAGGGCACCGACACGGCCGAGGGGGGCCGCCAGGTGATCACCGCCCTCGTCCCCACGTCGGAGATCCAGCGCTACGCCGTCGACCTCCGCTCGATCACCGGCGGACGCGGCCGCTTCCGGGCCGAGCACGACCACTACGACGTCATGCCGGCGAATCTGGCCGAGCGGATGACGAAGGTGAAGACGGCAGACTGAGCGGTGGGCGATCTCGTCATCGCCCCGGTCGACACCGGGGACTACGACGCCGTGGCGCCCCTCATCGCCGACTACCAACGCTTCTACAGCGTCGACGACCCCGACGACACGCGCAACCGCGCTTTCTTCTCCCGCTTTCTCGGCACGAGCGACGCCGGATGCATCCTGGGCGCGTGGGACAACGGGCGACTCCTCGGCTACGCCTGCCTGTACTACACGGCGTCGTCGGTGGAGGCCGAAGACATCATCATCCTGAACGACCTCTATGTCGTCCCCGACGCCCGGAGTACCGGCGTGGGCCGTCGGCTCATCGAGGCCACGAGGGAAGTGGCGCGCACGAGGAAGCTCCGGCGCGTCCGCTGGTCCACGGCCGTCGACAATCGTCGGGCCCAGCGCCTCTACGAGACCATGGGGGCGGAGCGCACCACCTGGTTCGAATACGAAGTGGTCGTCGACCTCTAGACTCGTCGACCGCTACGGGAAGCACGCCGGGGTCCTTAGCCCCCCGGCCAGGCCTCGTGCACCTTGCGCCAGCTCTCGGGGAGCGACTCGGGCATGACCCGGACGCCCGCCACCGTCGTCATGAAATTCGTGTCCCCCGACCACCGGGGCAGGACGTGCACATGGAGATGCCGCGGGATGCCGGCGCCGGCGGCCCGGCCCAGGTTGGCACCGATGTTGAGCCCGTCGGGCTCATAGGCCGTGCCGAGGGCGGCGGCGGCGCGACGGGTCGCCTCCCACAGATCGCTCGACTCCGCCGCCGTCAACTCGTCCAAACCCGACACATGGCGGACGGGTGCCACCAGGAGATGACCGCTGGCGTAGGGATAGGCGTTCAGGACGGCCAGGGTCAGCGCCCCGCGCCAGACGACGCCGTTGTCGGCGCTCGGGTCGCCCGAGGCGGCGATCCGGCAGAAGACGCATTCGTCGTCGTTCCCGGTCCGTTCGGCGGCGCTGGCGCCGACCACGTAGTCGTGGCGCCAGCCCGCCCACAACTGCTCGAGGCTCACACCCGCTCCGGGCTCACAGGTGTTTCGGGTTCACCGGCCCGCCGCATGCGATCCCTCGGCGCGCCGCGTCTCGGGCGATCCCTTGGACTGGACCTCGGCCACCACGGCGGCCGCGAAGGCGTCGATGGGCACGCCCCGATCGGGACGCTCCGACCCCCGGGCGTTCACGCCGACGGTGGAGGAGTGGGCGTCCTCGTCGCCCACCACCAAGATGTACGGCAGCTTCTCCACCTTCCATTTCCGGATGCGCGCCCCCAAAGGCTCGGTGGCCGGGTCCGAGACGGCCCGCAGGCCGTGCCGGCGACAGGTGTCGGCCACCGACTCCGCGTAGGCGTCGTGGTCGTCGCGCACGGGGAGCACCACCACCTGCGTGGGCATGAGCCACGTGGGCAGGGCCCCGGCGTAGTGCTCGAGGAGTATGGCGAAGAACCGCTCCACCGAACCGAAGAGCGCCCGGTGGATCATGACCGGTTGGTGGCGCGCGTTGTCGGCGCCCACGAACTCGAGACCGAAACGCTTGGGCAGGTTGTAGTCGAGCTGGATGGTGGAGACCTGCCAATGGCGCCCAATGGCATCGCGCGCCTGGACGGAGATCTTGGGCCCGTAGAACGCACCTCCGCCCTCGTCCATCACCAGCTCGAGATGTTTCCCTTCGGCCGCGGCGCGCAGCGCCTCGGTGGCGTCGTCCCAGTCCTCGTCGCTGCCCACCGCCTTGTCCTCGGGCTTGGTCGACAGCTCCAGGTAGAAATCGTCCAGCCCGAAGTCGCGCAGCACGTCGAGGACAAAGGTGAGAAGCGAATCGAGCTCGTCGGCCATCTGCTCGCGGGTGCAGAAGATGTGGGAATCGTCCATGGTGAGCCCCCGGACCCGGGTGAGGCCGTGGACGACGCCCGACTTCTCGTAGCGGTAGACCGTGCCGAACTCGAAGAGCCGCATGGGCAGCTCCCGGTAGGAGCGCTGCCGGCTCCGGTAGATCAGGATGTGCATGGGGCAGTTCATGGGCTTCAGGTAGTACCGCTGGCCTTCGTCGAGCTCCATGGGCGGGAACATGCCCTCGGCGAACGACTGCAGGTGGCCCGAGATCTCGAACAGATCGGCTTTGGTGATGTGGGGCGTGTAGACGAACTGGTAGCCGCCGTTCTC
>DATNJD010000024.1:0-15923 GCA_035604075.1 Acidimicrobiales bacterium | reverse complement strand
ACCCGTGGAAGGCGGCGTCGCCGAAGCTGAAGACGCCGCCGCCGGCCTGGGCCAGCCAGTAGCCGTTGCCGTCCTTGGTGGGGGCGAGGCCCACGAAGCGCGACGGACGAGGGGTGGTCACCGTGAACGGTACCGACACGGTGATCTCGGATCCCGCGAAGTTGGTCGTGTCGCAGGCGAGCGAGAACGTGTAGTGCCCCGTTGTCACCGCCGCGCCGGGAAGTCCATTGGGCGGTCCGAGCACGCCGGGAATGACGAAGCGCTGGCTACCGGTGTTCCCGTTGTACGGCAGCAGCGTGCCCTGGCCCCCGGTGCTCCCGGGCCCGAATGCCACGGGCCCGCAACCGTCCCCCGCCGGAGAGGAGAACGTCACGGTGACGACCGAACCGATCGGTCCCGTGTCGGGACTCACCGTGAGGCTCGGCGCAACCGTCGCTCCCGCACGCGCAGGCACGCCGAGAACGACTGAAGCGGCAATCAACAGCGCTCCCGCCGCCACCGCCGGGACACGCTCCCAGGCTTTTCTTCCCCTCCCGGTGGTCATGTCCTTTTCCCCTCGTCGGTGAAGCGGCGCCCGTCGCACCGCCCCTCTGCCCACAGACACGCGCAACCAGCGCCGAAGGTTGCAAGGTTACGAAGATTTCTTGGTTGCCTCTCGGATGTGGCCGTATTCTCGGGATGTGGTCGTTCCCGACACCAAGGACTGGACCTGGGTCCTCGACCGACCGTGCCCGGAGTGTGGCTTCGACGCCGGCGGCTGCCGGAACGACGAGGTGGCCGGACTGGTGCGGCAGAACGCCCGCGTCTGGAATCGCCTTCTCACCGACGGCGCCATCGTGCCGGGACGTCCCTCGGACTCGTCCTGGTCGTCTCTCGAATACGCCTGTCACGTCCGCGACGTCTACCGCCTCTTCCGCACCAGGATCCGCCTCATGCTGAAAGACGACGATCCCCTCTTCGACAACTGGGACCAGGACGCGTCGGCCGTCGAGGACAGGTACGACAGCCAGGTCCCCGAGGTGGTCGTCGCCGAGCTGGCCGCCGCCGCCGAGGCGATGGCGACACAGCTCGACGAGGTGACCGACGGCCAATGGCAACGGCCCGGCCGCCGGGGCAACGGGTCCTCCTTCCGAGTCGAGACCATCGCCCGGTACATGGTCCACGATCCCATCCACCACGTCTGGGACGTCACCGGTGACCGTGCGGCCGGCGACTGACGTCGCAACCGTCGCCTCCCGCCGGCACCGCCGTCGTCGTCTCGGGCGAGGATTCAGCCCCGGGGAGTCGGGCAAGGTCAGCTACGCCACCGGGCAGAGCATTTCCTTCCTCGCCTACGGTGGTGCACTGGCGGGGAGGTGACTATTGACCACGGAATTCGCGGCCGTCCTGTTCACCGACGTGGTCGGCTCCACGGAGTTGTCACAACGCCTGCCCGTCGAGGCGGCCGACGAATTCCGCCGGGGCCACTTCTCCATCCTGCGCCAGGCCCTGGCCGAGGCGGGGGGCACCGAGGTGAAGAACCTCGGGGACGGGCTCATGGTCGTCTTCGCCACGGCCTCGGCCGCACTGTCGTGTGCCGTGGCCATGCAGCAGGGCGTCGAACGTGACAACCGGGGCCGGGAGCACGCCGTCGGCCTCCGGGTGGGGCTGAGCGGGGGCGAGGTCAGTCGGGAGGACGACGACTTCTTCGGCGACCCCGTCGTCGAGGCCGCCCGGTTATGTGCCACCTGCGCCGGTGGCCAGGTCCTGGCGGCCGAGGTGGTGCGAATGATGGCCGGTCGCCGGAACCGTCACCCGTGCCGCGACCTCGGCCCGTTGACCTTGAAGGGCCTGCCCGACCCGGTCAGTGCCGTCGAAGTGGCGTGGGAGCCCCTGAGCGCGGCGGACACCGGGGCCATCCCCCTTCCGGGCCGGCTGGTCGGTCGTCCGGCGGTGGGTCTGGTGGGCCGCGCGCCCGAGATCCAGGCCATGACCGATGCCTTCAAGCGGGTCGCCGCCGGAGAAGGCCGCGAAGTGATGCTCATCTCGGGCGAGGCCGGTCTGGGCAAGACCACCCTGGTGGCCGAAGCGGCCCGGGCCGCCTACGACAGCGGGGCATGCGTCTTGTTCGGCCACTGCGAGGAGGACCTGGCCACCCCGTACCAGCTCTTCGCCGAGGCCGTCGGCCACTGGGTCACCCACGCCCCCGAGGACCAGCTGCGCGCCCACGTCGAGACGCACGGGTCGGAACTGTCGCGGTTGGTGCCCGCTCTGTCTCGCCGCATCCCCGACCTGCCACCGTCCACGGCCACCGACGCCGACACCGAGCGCTTCCTGCTCTTCGCCGCCGTGGTGGGGCTGCTCTCCATGATCTCCGAGCAACAGCCCGTCGTCCTCGTCCTCGACGACCTCCAGTGGGCCGACCAGGGGAGCCTGCTGTTGCTCCGCCATCTGGCCGCCGCCGACCGCACCACCCGACTGCTCGTTCCGGGGACCTATCGCGACACCGAGTTGGCGCAGGCCCCGGACCTGCGCGACACGCTGGGCGTCATCCATCGCCAGAGCGGGGTCGGCCGTATCGAGTTGGCCGGGCTGGACGACGACGCCGTCCTCGCCTTCCTGGAGGCGGCCGCCGGCCAGGCACTCGACGACGCCGGGGTGGGACTGGCCCATGCCGTGCACCGTGAGACCGACGGCAACCCCTTCTTCGTGGGCGAACTTCTCCGGCACCTCTCGGAGACCGGCGTCATCTTCCAAGACGCCTCGGGCCGCTGGCGGGCCCCGGGTTCGGCCGAGCAGCTGGCCTTGCCCGACAGCGTCCGCGAGGTGATCGGCGGCCGGGTCGTCCGGTTGGGACGAGACGCCCAGCAGGTGCTGTCGATGGCGGCGGTGATCGGACGCGACTTCGACCTCGACGTGCTCGCCCGGGCGACGAGGACATCGGAGGACGAGCTGATCGACATCCTCGACGCCGCCGCCGGCGTGGCCCTCGTCCGCGAGTTGGCCGACACGCCCGGCCACTACAACTTCGCCCACGCCCTCATCCAGCACACCCTGTACGAGGACCAGGGTGCGACCCGGCGGGCCCGGGCCCACCGGGTGGTGGCCGTTTCACTGGAAGAGCTGTGCGGAGATCGGCCCGACACCCGCGTGGGCGAGCTCGCCCGCCACTGGACGGCCGCTCGGCCGATCGATCTGGCCAAAGCCGTCGGCTACTGCCGTCAAGCGGGCGACGCCGCCCTCGACGCCCTCGCCCCCGCCGATGCCCGGCGCTACTACGAGCAGGCGCTCGCGCTCTCCCGTGAGTCGGGCACCGCCGATCCCGTGCTCGACATCGACCTGGCCATCGGCCTCGGCACCGCCCAGCGCCAGACCGGTGACCCCGCCTGCCGCGACACCCTGCTCGACGCCGCCCGCCGCGCCGCCGACCTCGGCGACACCGACAGGCTGGCGGCGGCGGCACTCGCCACCAACCGGGGCTTCTTCAGCAACACCGGCGTCACCGACACCGACAAGGTCGACATCTTGGAGCTGGCCCTCGATCGACTCCCGACCGACCACCGCGACCGGGCTTTGGTGATGGCCACTTTGTGCTCGGAAATCGCCTACGGGACCCCGTTCGAGCGCCGCCAGGCCCTGGCCGACGAGGCGTTGTCCATGGCCGAGGCGTCCGGGGACGCGGCGGTGTACCTGCGGGTGCTGAACAACGTGACCTATCCCTTGATGGTGCCGCCTCTCCACGAGCAGTCGCTCGTGTGGACGGCCGATGCTCTCACCCGGGCGCAGTCGCTCGGTGACCCCGTCCAGCTCTTCTTCGCCGCCGTCTGGCGGGCCGTGGCCGCGGCGCGGTCGGCCGACATCGACGAGGTCGACCGCTGCCTCGAGATCATGGGATCGCTGGCGGCACGGCTCGACCAACCGCTGCTGCAGTGGATGTACACCTACCAACAAGCCTGGCGGGCGCAGATCGCCGGGGACGCCGACAGAGCCGAACAGTTGACGGTCGAGGCGTTGCAGATCGGCACCGACGGCGGCCAACCCGACGCGGCGGTCTTCTTCGGCACACAGCTCGTGCCCGTGAACCTCCAGCGCGGCTCCATGGGCGACATGGTCGCCCTTCTCGAACAGATGGTGGCCGACGCCCCCGACGTGGCCGGGACGGTGACGGCGGCCCTGGCCCTGGCCCACGCCGAAGCGGACAGCATCGACGGAGCCCGGCGGAGGCTCCAGGAACTGGCGGCCGCCGGCTTCGACCTTCCCTTCGACCCGCTGTGGATGACCGGGATGGGCTTCTACGCCGAAGCAGCCATCACGTGCGGGGAGGCGGCGTTCGCCGGGCCGCTGTTCGAGCGGCTCGCCCCCTGGGCCGATCAGTGGTGCACCGTCGGCACCTGCACGGCCGAGGGCCCCGTCAGCTACTGGCTGGGTGGCCTGGCCACGGTTCTCGGCCGCTACGACGAAGCCGACGGCTACTTCAGCCGGGCGACGGCCACCAGCCGCCGGGTGGGCGCGAAGTTCTTCGCCGCCCGCAGCCAATTGCTGTGGGGGAGGATGCTGCTCGAACGCCGGGCTCCCGGTGACGCCGACCGGGCCCACGATCTGCTGTCGATGGCCCGGACCGCCGCCGCCGAGCACGGCTACGCCAACGTGGAGCGCCGGGCCACCGAGGCGCTGCAACTGGTGGGTCGCTGACGGCCCCGTCCGTTCAGCCCACGCCGTCCACCACGTACATCCGGGCCGTGGCGGCACCGTCGCGTATCTTGCGGGCCTCCGTGTACGGCGCGCTCCGGTACCAGTTCACCGCCGTCGTCATGTCCGGGAACTCGAGCACCACGGTCCGACCGGCTGGCGCATCGCCCTCGAGGACGTGCACGTCGCCCCCGCGCACCACATAGCGGCCGCCGGCGGCGGCGACGCTCTGCGCCGCCTGCGTCTTGTACTCCTCGTAGCGCTGCGGATCGGTGACCTCACCCTGGTAGATGACGTAGGCGGGCATGCCGGCTCCTCGGTCTCAGTCGAAGACCTCGTGATGGCGCTGGTCCCGGAAGACGTCGGGGCTCAGGAGGTCGCTGTCGTGCACAGCGTGAGGCTACGAGAGCGGGCCCGGCCGAACCACCACCGACAGTGCCCGACGGAGCCGTCGGGGCCCGCCCCGGCTCAAGGGGCCCCGCCCATCCGTCGATTGAGAGAGGAGTAAAGGCGAGCCGGAGGACAGACCATGAGCAGCGAGACGAGGCGGCGCAGGGCCCTCGACGCCATGGGCCGGTTGCTCGCACCCGGGGTGTCCGTCCGTGCCTACGGCACCGGTCGGGCCAACGCCCGGATGAGCGCGCCGGTGACCTACGTCATCGCCGGCTTCCTGCTCCTGCTCGTGGTGGTGGCCGTCCTGACGGAGCGGATCTACGTCCCCGGCGTCCTCGTCTTCGCCCTGTTCTTCTCCGCCATCAAGCCCGTGCGGGGCGTGGCCGTCCTCGACCGTACCGTCGTCGTGGTGTCGGTGAAGACGACGACGGGGAAGCCGAAGGCCGTTCTCGGGGAGCTCCCCCACGCCGTGCTCCTCCCCCCGCACATCCACTGGGTGGGGAAGAGGGCGGTGCAGGTTCCCCTCGGTCCCGATGTCGTGAAGCTCCGCGCCCGCGACTACGAGCGGCTCGCCGCTTCTCTCTCCACTCTCTCGACGTCACCGTCCCCGGCGGCCACCCCACCGGGCCGACCGGGCTGACCGGGCCGACCGGCGCGACGAGGTAACGGCCGGCCGGCGCCGGGCGTCGGTCACTGACCGGCGGTGGCGTCGACCGTCCGCCCGATGTCCCAGCCGTGGTGAAAGGCGTCATGGGCATTGGAACGCACGACGTCGAGGACCGACAGCTCGCCGCGCTCGGGGTGGACGAGGGAGACACCGGCCACGGCGGCCAGGGCGACGGCGTCCTTCCAGTCGCGCCCCGCCCGGTCGAGCGACCACAGGGCGCCCACCAGGGTGAGCTCGTCGTAGCGGCGGGCCTGGGCCAGCAGGTCCTGGTTGTAGGGAGTGACGGGCCCGGTGGCACCGAGAGCCAGGGCGGCCAGGCGCTCGGCCCAGATACGGAGGTTGTCGGCCACGTGACAGACGTAGACGACGGCCGTCCACGCCAGGTCGGGGTGACGCCCCGAGCCGTCGCTGCCGGCCAGGAGCCGGCCGAAGTCGGCCGGGGTGGCCATCACGATGGCCACGGCCTCGTCGTAGGAGACCGACCAGCGGAAGCCGCACTCCCGGCAGGGATCTCCGTAGGTGGCGCGTCCCCAGTCGGTCATGAGAGCGAGCTCAGGGGACGGGGGTATCGGCGGCGGTCGGGAACCGGGGGCAGAAGCCTGGGCGATCCGCAGCGGGTGGTCGCGGCTAGAACCAGTGGAAGTAGGGATGGCCGTGGCGCCACATGATGACGTCGACCTTGCCCACGATGTTGGCGCCCGGGACCGTCCCCCAGTAACGGCTGTCGTCGGAGTTGCCGCGACAGTCGCCCATGACGAAATAATGGTCCGGCGCCACGGTGGTGGGCGGAATGTGCTCGCTCGGTTCGGCACATTGGCCGGTGAGCGGCGGCAGCCAGGGCTCGGACAGGGGCCGGCCGTTGATCAGGACGACCGAGCCCCTCGACGAGATCCTCTCGCCCGGTAGGCCGATGACCCTCTTCACGAGGGTCGGGGGCCCGCCCCGGTCGGCCGGTGGGTTGGCGAAGACGACGATGTCGCCCCGGTGGACGGTCGAGCTCAATTTGTTCACCAGGATGCGGTCACCCGGCTGGAGCGTCGGCGTCATCGACGGGGTGGGGACGAAGTACGACTGGACGGCGTAGGCGCGCGTTCCCGTGCTGATGAGCAGGGCCACGACGATGGTGACGATCCAACCGACGAGAGGCCGGAAGCGGCTGTGGCGCGGCGCGTCCGGCTGCGCCGCCGTCTCCACCATCGTCGACAACCCCTCTGCCTCGACCCCTTCCACCCTTCAACGCTACCTCGGTGGGGGCCGTGATCGGCCTCGCACACCCCGATTCAGTGCCCGTAGGCGGCCATCTCCCGGCGGAAGGGGTCGAGACCCATGGGCCCGAGGGCGAGGGCATGGGCATGCCAGGCCTTCAGGTCGAAGGCGGGGCCCAGCCGACGACGTGCCTCGGAGCGGGTCTCGAGCCAGACACGCTCCCCCACCTTGTAGGAGATGGCCTGACCAGGGAGTCCGAGGTACCGGTCCACCTCGGAGGTGGCCATGTCGTGGGGCTCGATGGCCCGCTCCTCCAGGAGGGCGACGGCCATCTGGACGTCCCACGGGCGGCCGGCCACGTCGCCCAGGCCGGCCAGCTCCCCGATGTCGGCCGGGGCCGGCAACTGAAGGTGCATGCCGATGTCGACCACGATCCGCGCCGCCCGCAGGGCCTGGCACGACAGGTAGCCCATCTCGTCGGCCGGGTCGGTGTAGGCGCCGAGCTCCTCCATCAGTCGTTCGGCGTACAGGGCCCAGCCCTCGCCGTAGCCGGAGACGAAGCCCTCGAGCCGCTGGAAGCGGGACTGGCGATCGCGCTCGAGCATGGCGGTGGCGATCTGCAGGTGATGGCCGGGGACCGACTCGTGGTACCAGGTGGAGACGAGCCGCCACAAGGAGAAGCGGTCGTGGCCCAGGGTGGGGAACCAGGTCGTGCCCGGCCGGGAGAGGTCCTCGCTCGGTGAGATGTAGTACGGCGCCGCGGCGGAGCCCTCGGGGGCGAGCCGGGCGTCGCAGAAGCGGACACGCTCGTCGATGTCGAAGTGGACGCCGTCGAGCATCTCGACGGCACCCTCGGTCATGGAGCGGAGCCGGTGAAGAAGAGCGTCGGTGCCGTGGACGGCGTGGTCCTCATCGGCGTCGAGCAGATCGGCCACCTCGACCAGCCGTCGCGCCTCGGGGGCGATGTCGGCGGCGATCTCCCACATCCGGGCGTTGATGCGCGTGAGATCGGCCCATCCCCACTGCTGGATCTCGACCAGGTCGAGCTCGGCACCGGTGAAGTACTGGGCCCACGGCCGATAGCGTTCGGCCCCCACGGCATCGTCCTCGGTGGCGCGCCGCGCGTAGACGGAACGCAACCAGCCCGACAGCTCGCCCGAGGCCCGGTCGGCGTCGGCGGCGGCGGCGAGCAGCCCCGACGTCTCAGGATCCACCGCGCACGACCGCGCGGCGCGCCCGGCCCGTTCGGTGAAGGCCCCGGCGCTGTAGGTCTCGAGCTGGCCGGCCACGCCGAGGGCCTGGCGGCGCGCCGCCACGAGGCCGTGCTGCGAGTCCTCGTCGAGCGCCCCGCGCCAGCTCTCGAGAGCGGCGCCGACCCCGGCCAATCGGTCGCGGATCTTCTCGGCATGCTCGGCCGTGGTGGCCGGTTGGATCTCGAAGACCTGACGGATGGCCGAGGCCGGGGATCCGAGGACGGAGAAGACGCGCCGGGTCTCGCCCGACTCCTCGAGGCCGAGGGTGGCGGTCAACCGCTCGGCCATGACATCCTGGCCGATCCGGTCGATGTCGTCGGTGGGGACGATGGCGGCCAGCGCCGTCAGGGACGACCGGAGGAATTCCCGTGTCTCGGCCGCGTGGGCCAGGGAGAAGTCGGTGAGCCGGTCGTCGTAGCGGTCGATGCCGTAGGCGGTGGCCGCCAGGGGGTCGAGCGCCGCGCTGCGTTCGATGAAGTCGTGGGCGTTGGCGAACAGTTCGGAGCGCTGGGTCTCGTCGGCCATGGGCGCAGACTACGAGACGGCCACCCCGAAGGACTTGAGGTGTCGGGCCGTACGACGAGGCCGTTGATGACAGGGAGCCGTACTGTGGGACCGGTGTCGGTCAATCGGTGGGCGGCGTGGGCGTCGGTGGCCGTGGTCATGGCGCTGACCGCGGCCAGCGCCGTCTGGTCCGTCTCGACGTCACCGAAGACCGCGGCGGATCACTCATTGGCTGTGACCGCCACACCGGCCGCTGCCGTGCCGGCCACCGTCGCGCCGACGACCGCCGCCGTTCCGACGACAACCGTTCCGGCGCCGACCAGCGAGACCGGGCACCCGGAGATCGCAGATCTGGGTGGGACCTTGGTCCTGAGCGCCGTGAACAACTCCACTGAGGCCACACCCGTGGCGCCGGAAGCCACGCTCGCTGTCACACTCGATCAGGTGATCGATCCGGGCCCGCCGTCAGCGGGCACGGCGGTGACCCCGGGAGACCGCTTCGTCGAGCTGGTCTTCGGCCTAGCCAACAAGGACACCATGCCGTTCACCGACCAGCAACCGCCGTACTACCCGCCGCTCACCTTCGTTGTCGACAACTCGGGGTACGCCGACGAATCGGGTGCCCAGCCTCTCCCGCACGAGGGATACGACTCGGTCGACGGGTACAGCCCGAGCCCGCCCGGGCCGTGCACCTCTTTTCTCACCATCCCGGCCGGGAAGTCGACGACGGGGTGTGTCGGGTTCCAGCTCCCGGCCGGGGTGCCCGTCGTGCTCGCCTCGGTGGCGCTCACTCTCGGGGACTCCGAATACGGCTCGCTCGGTGAGTGGCAGATTCCCCCGCCGGCGACCCGGCCGACGGCGGGCCCCGTCGCCTCCGGCCCCGCGCTCGAGGTCGCCGGTCTCGGGGGGTCATTGACGCTCACCGTCCCCGACGCGACGGTGGGGACGCTCGTGGTGAGGTTGACTCTCGATCGGATCGTCGATCCCGCCCCCGCCACCCCGCCGGGACCGGGACCGGGGGACCGGACGGTGGCGCTCGAGGTCACCGTGGCCAATGTCGGGAGCGCCACCGTCCCCTGCTACGAGGGCGACGAATACCAGCCGACTCTGTTGTGGTCGTTCGACTCCGACCCGGACACGAACGGGGGCTACATCGCGCAGGGGCTGCCGGCGGGGGCGTGCGCCGGCGTGACGGACATCGCCCAGAACGGGCTCACTCCGGGCGCCACGGCCACCGGCGACATCCCCGTCGATATCCCGATCGGCGTTCCTGTGGCCAATGCGGTCGTCGGGCTGGGACTGGCCGGCGCCGGCGGCGGATCTCAAGGTGAATGGCTCATCCCGTAGAGCGGGGAACTCACGGGCCCGCCTCGGCGGTCAGGCCGAAGCGGTCGGAATAGAAGGCGAGGGCCCGGCGGCGCTCGGCCGAGTCGATGGCCAGGACGTCGGGCTGGTAGACGACGGTGCCGTGGCGACCGCGCTGGTGGGCGGTCATGAAGTCGGTCATGGCGTGGCGAGATGCAGGGCCGAAGGGTTGATCGGCGAGCGCGTAGATCCGTTCGACCATGGAGAGGTCGTCGGCCATGAAGTCGTCGAAACGGACGTCGATGGTCTGGCCGTCGGGCAGGAGATGGCGGTCCCGGGCGCAGGCCCGGAAGAGGTCCTCGGCCCGCGCCGACCAGTACCGGCCGATGGCGGGGGGATCGACGCGGGCGCTGTGCATGCGGGCGGTGTAGGCGATCATGGTGGCCATGGAGACGGTGACCGCCGCGGGGTCGCGGTGGGTGACCACGAAGGTGGCGTCGGGGAAGGTGGCGACGAGCGGCCCGAACTGCTCGAGGTGCTGCGGTGACTTCAACACCCAGCGGGTCCCGCCGCGCTGCCACTGGAGGACCTTCAAGACGGTGCGGAGGTACTCGTAGGACGGGGTCTGGTCGGTCGCGCGATAGGCGTCGCGCCACGAGGGGACGAGGGCCAGGGTCTCGAAGAACATGGTGGAGACGTCGATGGCGAGAAGGGCGATCTCCTCGTGGACGTGGTCGACGGTCATCTCGTGCATGCGCTTGAAGTAGGGAAGGGCGCGGTCCATGACCTCGAGGGCGGCGGCCGTGCGGGCGAGGCGGGGATCGGGTTCCCCCGGGGCCGGTCGCTCGGCGTCGGCCAGGACGGGTTCGAGGCTCTCCCAGTAGGGCAACGAGCGCAGGGCGGGATCGGACGAGATCAGGTTGTGCAGATGGGTGGTGCCGGTGCGGGGCAGGCCGGCGATGATGATGGGGCGGACGATCTCGATGTCGTGGATCTCGGGATGGCGCCTCAGTTGGTCCTCGATGAGCAGGCGGTTCTTCATGAGCTGGACGAGCTGGCTGTACAGGCTGACGACGCCGGCCGCACTCAGTCCCCCTTCCGTGCGCAGCGCCGTGCACAGGATCTCGAGACGGGGGCGGTAGCCGGGGTCACCGAAGTCATGCAGGCCCGTCTGCTCGGCGGCGGCGGCGCAGATGGCGTCGGCCTCGATGCGACAGGCGGGGGCCATGGCGGCCATGGCGTCGAGCAACTGCTCGACATCGGGGGGAAAGCAGGGCGCGGCCAGGTCGTCGAGCACGACGGGAGCGGGTCGGCTCACCGGCGCTCCAGCTCGGCGGCACGGATGCGCCGGGCGGTGGGGCGGGCCGGGGTCTCGGTGGGCAGGAACCAGCGGAACCAGATCCGGCCCCGGCCGTGGCCGGCGGTCGAGATCCAGTTGGGGTGGCCGGGGTCGTGCGGGGCGACGAGAAGCCGCCACGATCCGTCGGGCTCGTAGACGACCTGGCCGCCGTTCAAGGTGACGCGCTCGTAGGCGTAGTCGTAGGTGTGCAGGAATTGGTTCCAGAGGCAGACGTTCCAGAAGGCACAGTCCGGTGAGCGGCCCTCGATGACGAGGACCTCGTCGTCGGCCAGCGCGTACGAGCCCATGGCGTAGGCGGCGTCGCCGGCGGCCCAGCCGAAGGTCTGGGTCGGCACCGGATAGGGCTCGTCCACGGTGTTGGGCTCGCCCAGGGGGATGGGGACGATGGCGGCCTGGTCGCGCAGCCATGTGATGGCGGCGCGGAAGCGGCGGGCCAGATCGGCGTCGGTGTCGCGCCGGGTTGCGGGAGGGTCGGTGGCGTCGATGCGCCACTGGACGCGTCGGCCCTCGGCGGGATCGACGAGATAGTCGCGGGTGATGGCGCAGACGGCGTCGGGCTCGAGCTTGATCCACGCCCCGGTGTGGGGCTCGGGGCTCAAGACGATCTCGAAGGAGCCGTCGTCGGCGATGTCGAGGGCGCGGTTGTTGACCGTGCCGACGATGCGTTCCGAATACCGACCGTCGTCGGGTCCGCCGTAGACGGTGAGGGAGAGGTAGACGGCGTCGCCGATGAGACCCCGGACGCGGTAGGTGCGGGTGGGGTCGATGGGGGCGAACTGGTAGAAGGCGTCGGAGTTGTCGCCGCCCCACTTACGGTAGGGGCCGACGATGTCGACGAAGCGGGGACGGTCCTTGTCCGCCCACACCTGGGCGTCGAGGCCGACGGCCAGGATGGAGAAGATCCACTTGTAGCCCTCGAGCAGACTGAGCTCGTCGAGCGGCACTTCGGGCAGCTGGAGTCGTTTCTCGAGAGCGGCCAGCTCGTCGATGAGGTCGTGGAAAGCGGCGGCGGTGAGCGGGGTA
This sequence comes from Acidimicrobiales bacterium, assembly GCA_035604075.1. Classification (GTDB taxonomy): domain Bacteria; phylum Actinomycetota; class Acidimicrobiia; order Acidimicrobiales; family UBA8190; genus Palsa-661. The sequence continues at coordinate 3,544 of DATNJD010000024.1, read as the reverse complement.
TCGTCGCTCACGTCGGCCTCAGCGATCGACGCCGAGGATGAGGCCCGAGGTGGGGACGCCCGTCCCCGCCGTGACCACGATGTGCTCGAGGCCCGGGATCTGGTTGACGGCCGTGGTCCGGACCTGACGGACGCCCTCGGCGATGCCGTTGGTGCCGTGGATGTAGGCCTCGCCCAGCTGGCCGCCGTGGGTGTTGGTGGGCAGGAGGCCGCTCATGAGGAGGTTGCCGTCGCGGACGAATTCCTTGGCCTCGCCCCATTCGCAGAAACCGAGCTCCTCCAGTTGGTAGAGGACGAACGGCGTGAAGTGGTCGTAGAGGATCGCCCCCTGGATGTCGTCGGGTCCAAGGCCTGAGGTCTCCCACAGCTGGCGGGCCACGACGCCCATCTCGGGGAGATGGGTCATGTCGTCGCGGTAGTAGGACGTCATCATGTCCTGCTGGGCGCCCGCCCCCTGGGCGGCGGCGTTGATGACGGCCGGGGGCTGCGCCAGGTCGCGGGCGCGGTCGAGCGAGGTGACGATGAGGGCCTGGCCGCCGTCGGACTCCTGGCAGCAGTCGAGCAGGCGCAGGGGCTCCACGATGAAGCGTGACGCCTGGTGCTCTTCCAAGGTGATGGGCTTCTCGTAGAACCAGGCGCGCGGGTTGGTCGCCGCATGGGCACGGTCGGCCACGGCCACCCGGCCGAAGTCCTCGGTGGTGGCCCCGGTGACGTGCAGGTAACGCTGGGCGAACATGGCCACCCACGAGGCCGGCGTGAGCAGTCCGTCGGGCGCGTACCAGGCGAAGGAGGCACTCTCGGCCGTCGCCGCCGGCGGGCGCCCCTGGACGCCGGTGCCGAAACGGTGGCCCGAACGTTCGTTGAAGGCCCGGTAGCAGACGACGACGTCGGCCACGCCCGAGGACACGGCCATGGCCGCCTGGTGGACGATGGCGCAGGCCGCACCCCCGCCGTAGTGGATGCGGCTGAAGAAGGTGAGGTCGCCCACCCCGAGGGTGCGGGCCACCTCGATCTCGGGGTTGGTGTCGGCCGAGAAGGTGACCATGCCGTCGACGTCGGCCGGGGTGAGGCCGGCGTCGTCGAGGGCGGCCGCCACCGCCTCGGTGGCCAGGCGGAGCTCGCTGCGACCCGACTCCTTCGAGAATTCGGTCGCCCCGATGCCGCAGATGGCGGTGGTGCCGGCGAATGCGTGACGACGCGGTGTCCTCGCGCTCACGACGTCTCGTCTCCGAGGATGCGCCCGTCGGTGGTGACGGGGAGAGAGACGCGGACGCTTCCCGTGACGTGGTCGCCGCGTGCGTTCGCGCCCCGGATGGCGATCTCCACCCGCCCGCGGCCGTCGCCACCGTCCTCCGGTGGCGTCACCGACGTCACCGTGCCGGTGAAGACCATGGTGTCGCCCGGGTGGTTGGGCGCCCCCAGGCGGATGGCGACGGCTTCGATGACCGCCCCCGGTCCCGTCCAGTCGGTGATGTAGCGGCCGACGAGGCCGTTGGTGGAGAGGATGTTCATGAAGATGTCGGGCGAGCCGCGTTCGACGGCCAGGGAAGGATCGTGGTGGACGTCCTGGTAGTCGCGCGAGGCGATGGCGGTGGTGACGATCAGGGTGCGAGTGAGGGGGATGGGGAGCTCGGGCAGGACGTCGCCCACGGCCACGTCGGCCAGGGAGCGCGTGGTGCCGGTGGCCGGGCTCATCGGCCGGTCGTGACCGCGGTGGCGGCCGTAGCGGCCGACGCCGGCGGCCGGCGGTACCGGGCGGCCAGGGCCGCGCCCATGCGGGCCAACTGGGCCGAGGGGCCCTCGAGCATGAGCTCGATCTGCTTGCCCCAGAGGAAGTAACGGTGGATGGGATAGGTGATGTCGGCCCCCATGCCGCCGTGGAGGTGCTGGGTGGCGTGGACGACGCGTTGTCCCGCCTCCGACGCCCACCACTTGGCCGTGGCCACGGCGTCGGCCGCCGGCCGGCCGGTGTCGAGCTGCCAGGCCGCCAACCACAGGGTGACGCGGATGGCCTCGGAGTCGATGTAGGCGTCGGCGGCGCGCAGCATGGTGCCCTGGAAGGACGAGAGGGGGCGTCCGAACTGGTGGCGCTGGTTCAGGTAGGCGGCGGCGCGGCGGATGGCCTCCTCGGTCACGCCCAGCTGCAACGCGCAGAGGCCGACCCGGGCCCGCTCGAGCATCCAGGTGACCACGACGGGGCCGTCGGCCGGCCCCGCCAGCAGATCGGCGCCGTCGACGCGAACGGAGGTGAGGGTGACATGGGGGTGGACCTGGCGATCGGTGGTCGTGGCCCGCTCGGTGGCGACACCGGGCGCCGACATGTCGACGAGGGCCACGATGACACCGCCGTCGGTCCGGGCGGGGACGAGGACGTGCGAGGCCAGGTGGGCCTGGGGGACGGCCCGGGTGGTGCCGTCGAGGATGAAGCCGTCACCGTCGCGTCGCGCTGCGACAGCGGGACGGCCGGTGGACGAGGCGGCGCACTCGGTGAGCGCGGCGCTGAGACGGATCTCGCCCGCCACGAGCCCGGGGAGAAAGCGCGCCTTCTGCTCGGGGGTACCCCACCGCTCGACGGGGAGCGCGCCCAGGACGACGGTGGCCCACAGCGGGACAGGGGCCACGGCGCGTCCCTGCTGCTCGAGGACGAGGCAGACCTCGGTGAGGCCGAGGCCGGATCCGCCGTGCTCCTCGGAGACGGCCAGGCCGAGCAGGTTGGCGCGGGCGAGCGCCGCCCAGAGCTCCTCGTCCACCCGGTCGTCGGTGCGTTCGATCTCGGTCAGCCGGTCGGTGGTGACCATGCCCTCGAAGACGGTCGCCGCCGCCTGGGCCACCGCCTCCTGTTCTTCGGTGAAGGTGAAGTCCATGGAAGATGTCCGTTCGTCGTCGTCTCAGCGCGGCGGGGAGGCCGGCCGGAACATGGGAAGGGTGAGCTCGTCGTCCACGGCCACGAAGTCGACGACGACGGGCATGCCCACCTCGACGGCGCCGGGATCGATGTCGAGCAGGTCGGCCACCAACCGGGTGCCCTCCTCGAGCTCGACGACGGCCACAGGCAGCGGGTAGTCGAAGGCGGGGACCTGGGGGTAGTGGACGACGACGTAGCTGTAGACGACGCCGCGGCCGGTGGCCTCGACGGTGTCCCAGTCGAAGGAGCGGCAGACGGCGCAGGCCGGTCGGGGCGGATGGCGGAGGATGCCGCAGGAGGCGCAGCGCTGGATGAGGAGCCGGCCGCTTCGTGCGCCTTCGAAGAAGAAGGCGTTGTCCTGGGTGAGCGCCGGCCGGGGCCGCAGGGGACGGGGTCCGGCGGCCGGAGCCGTCTTGCCCGTGCCGGGGCGGAACTTGAGGATGCGGAAGCGCATGGTGGCCACCAGCTCGCCCGCCTGATCGGTGAAGCGGAGGAGGGTGGTGACGAAGTGGCCGATGCCGAGGCCGGTCTGCTTCTCGTCGGAGATCGACTCGATGGAGGAGGCGACACTGAGCCGGTCACCGAGGACGACGGAGCGGCGGTACTCCTGTTCGCAGTTGGTGGCCACCACCGAGGTGAA
>DATNJD010000023.1:0-2474 GCA_035604075.1 Acidimicrobiales bacterium | reverse complement strand
CGGATCAGTCGTTCTCGTGACGGCGGCGCTGAAGCCCGCACCGCCTTCCATGAGCCACTGGGCGTTCTCGCTCGTCGTCGCCATCACCGCTCTCTTCGTCCCGTTCTATCCCCTGCGCAAGGACGGCCCCGGCTACCTTTCCGTGATCATCGTGACGTGCACCGTCGTCGGCCTGACCATCCTGGTGGCCGGCATCGTCACGAACGTGGGGGACGAACGGCGCACGGCACGATTCGTGGCGATCGCCGGCTTGGCGTCGGCGGCGGCCGTGGCCACCATCGTGGCCAGTCCCTCCCCCCACAACGACGTCTGGTTCATGTACCAGGCGGCCTCGGGAGCGCTGCTGCACGGCCACAATTTCTATCTGACCCACTGGACGAGCGGCCTGGCCGGCGAGGTCTCCAACCAGTTCACCTACCTGCCGCTCTCGGCCGTGGTACTCACCCCCTTCCATGCCCTCTTCGGTGACGTCCGCTTCGGCCTGCTGTCGGCCACCCTCTTCGCCTCGTGGTGCGCGTACGCCCTGGCCGGCCCCCGGCGGGGATGGATCTGCGCCGCCTTCATCCTGTTGATCCCGAAGGCCACCTACGGCATCGCCATGTCGTGGAACGATCCCCTGCTCCTGGCCGGCATCGGGGGCATGGCCCTCGCCGTGCGACGCCGCCGCCTCGGGTGGGCCATGGTGGCGTTCGCATTCGTTCTGTCCTCGAAGCAGTACGCCTGGCTCTTCCTACCCCTCGCCGCGCTGTGGAAGGACTTCGGATGGAAGCGGGCCCTGGCGTCCGCGGCGGCGGCGCTCGCTCTCTGTCTTCCCTGGGTGCTCACCGGTCCCCGGGCGTTCTGGGACGGGGCCGTCACGTACAACCTGACCCTCCCACCGCGCCTCGACTCGCTCTCCTTCTATGCGGCGGAACTCCACCGGGGAGTGGTGCCCGGGTATTTCTTGATCGCCGGGCTGACCCTCGTCGGGCTTGCCGCGGCGATGACTCTGCTGCCGCGCACCGCATACGGCTTCCTGGTCGGTTGCGCCGGGGTGATGGCCACATTCAACTTGGCCAACAAGCAGTCATTCTTCAACCAGTGGGAGCTGGTGGGGGGCCTGATCGTCTTGGCCATGGCCGCCGTCGTGGGGGCCGCCGACCAACGGTCGCCCGGGACGAGAGCATCCGGACAGCTGACCGACGGCGTGGTCACGGGCGCCGACGTGGGCACCCGGCCCCCCGTGCTCGAACCGGCGACGCATCTCCGGTCAGGTCAGCCGAAGGCCCGCGTCAAGAGATCCTCGTGCTCGAGCTGGTTCAGCGCCGCGCTCCCGGTGGCCGGGCTCGCCGATTCGGCCCGGCTCACATGGATCAGGGTGAAACGGTCACGCAGCAGCTTGTGCAGCCGTCCGTGCGCAAAGGACCACGCCCCCATGTTCTCCGGCTCCTCCTGAAGCCACACCACCTCGGTGGCCGACGGATAGCGACCGAGCACGGCCGCCAGGTCCTCCTCCGGCCACGGGTAGAGCTGTTCGACCCGGACGACGGCCACGGATCCCGGCTCCACGGCCGGGCTCGGCAGACCCGACCCCCCGGCGACGAGCTGGTCCCGACGGGCCATGGCGTCGAAGGCGATCTTGCCCGAGCACAGCAGCACCCGGCGGACACCGGCGGGATCGACGACGGCCGTCTCGGCCTGACCCTTCTCCGCCGCGACGACCCTCGAGCCCTGACCTGAGGCTGCCGGATCGTCGACCACGGGTCGGAAGGAACCCGACACCAGCTCGTCGATCGGAGACCGCGAGGGCCGGGCCCGCAGCAGCGACTTGGGGGTGAAGACGACCAACGGCTGGCCGCCCGCACCTCGGGCTTGGGAACGCAGGAGGTGGAAGTACTGGGCCGCCGTGGTCGGTTGGGCCAGCCGCATATTGCCCCGGGCGCAGAGCGTCAGGAATCGTTCGATCCTGGCCGACGAGTGTTCGGGACCCTGGCCCTCGTACCCGTGGGGAAGAAGCAACACCAGACCTGACTGCTGCTCCCATTTGTCGTCCGCCGCCACCAGGAAGTTGTCGATGACGATCTGGGCGCCGTTGGCGAAGTCCCCGAATTGGGCCTCCCAGGCCACAAGCGCTTCGGGCACTTCGACCGAGTAGCCGTATTCGAACCCCACCGCCGCGTACTCCGACAAGAGCGAGTCGTGGATGGAGAAGCGACCGACCCCCTCCCCCTCCAAGTGGGCGAGCGGCACCCACTCGCTGCCGGTGGCGTAGTCGACGAGCACGGCGTGACGCTGGGAGAAGGTGCCCCGCCGGGTGTCCTGGCCCGCCAGACGGACGTCCGTGCCCTCGAGCAGCAACGAGCCGATGGCCAGGGCCTCACCGAGGGCCCAGTCCACCTCTCCCTCGGCCACCACGGCGGCGCGCTGCTGGAACTGCCGCAGCAACTTGGGGTGGATGGTGAAGCCGTCGGGCACCGACGTGGCGTCGACCACCA
>DATNJD010000022.1:0-3496 GCA_035604075.1 Acidimicrobiales bacterium | reverse complement strand
AGTCCTTCCCGTGCGCCCACACCTTCGGGGGCAACATCGGGTTCGGGGCCAATGTGGGACCGGCCCAGGAGCACTACGGCTTCAGCGTGGAGGACACGGCCCTCGCCGCGTCGCTCACCGACGGCTACCGGTTGGCCATCGAGCGCCTCCACGACGAGGCGACCCAACTCGGTGCTCACGGCGTGGTCGGCGTGGCGCTGTTCTTCGAGAACCTGGTCGGGTCGGCGGGGACCGCCACCTTCTTCGCCCGGGGCACCGCCGTCGTCCACCCCGGGACCGAGCCCTTGCCCTCGGCCTTCCTCACCAACGCCACCGGACAGAACCTGGAACGGCTGATCGCCCTCGGCTACGTCCCGGCCGGGTTGGCCGTCGGTGTGGGGAGCGTGTACGTCCAGCCCAATTGCCAGGCCCGGGGCGATTTCACCGTTCCCGGTGCCAATCGGCAGATCCCGGCCGCCGTCGGTGTGGCCCGTTCCCGGGCCCGGGCGGCGTTGGCCGCCGTGGGGCATCGCATGGGGGAAGGCGTGGTCCATACCGAGTGGTCCGACCGACGGGTGAATCGCTACGGCGAGAGCTGGGACCAGCTCACCGTGGCCGTGGGCACGGCCGTCCGCCGCTACAGCGCCGAAGTCCCACCGGTGAGCCCCCGCCCTGTTCTGCCCCTGCGCCCATGAGCGCGGCGGCGTCGGGTGCGGGCACGGCGTCGGGTGCGGGCACGGCGTCGGGACCAAACATGGCGTCGGCGCTGGCCAGTCTGCGCGCCCCCTTCGTCCCGGGCGAGCAGAGCACGTTTCTCTCCGACCTGACCGTCGGGGAGCTCGTGCTGTTGGAGGAGATCGGGTACCGACCGGTCGACATCGTGTCGGGGGCGGGGACGGCCAGTTGGAACCCGCAATTCACGACGGCCGGCAACGAAGGGACGATGTGGGGACGGGCGATCGCCACCGCCATCGACCATGCCCGCTCGGGCATCCTGGAGGAGCTCAGGACCCGGCAGGCCGACGGCGTGGTGGCCATGCGACTGGAGCTCGAACGGGAACATGCCAATCTGCTGACCTGCACCATGCTCGGGACCGCGGTCCGGGGCACGGGAAAGCGGTCCGACGACGACCGGGGGTTTGCCACGACGCTGTCGGCCCGCGATTTTCATCTCCTGGTGCGGGCCGGTTACCGGGCGAGCGGCATCGTGATCGGCGTGTCGGTGGTGGGCTTCGCGGCGCGGTCGGTGTCCCAGTCGCTCGGGATCGCCCGCGACAACGTGGAGCTCGGTGATCAGACCACCGCTCTCTACTCGGCGCGCGAGAAGGCCATGGAGATGATGGAGCGCGAGGCGGGGGAGCTCGGCGCCGACGGAGTCGTCGAGGTCCAACTGCAGGAGAGACCGGTGAACGCGTTGCTCACCCACGCCGTGGAGTTCATCGCCGTCGGGACGGCCGTGCATCGCGGTGCCGGGGGTCACCAGCCGCTCGCTCCCGAGTTCCAACTCACTCTCGACGATCCCCCCGATGCGACCTTTGGCGACGGGGGTGCTTGAGCCGAGCTGATCGGTCTACGACGTCACGGTGCCGGTCGGGCGCCGAGGCCGCGGGCCCAGGTCTCGAGGGCGGGGCGCAGACCACGCAGGGCCATCAAGGCCTTGATGTTGCCGCTCACGAACCCGTGGTTCTCGGTATCGCCGACGGCGCGTACGACGACCAGGGGATGGTCGACGACGGCGCGCGCCAACCACACCGACTCCATCTCCACCGCCAGTGCTCCGCCCCGAGCCAGTTCGGCACGCGCCGCGCCGTGCACGATGGAGGTGGAGCAGGCCACGGCTCCCACCCTGACGTCGCGTCCGATGGCCCGGAGTTCGCCGGCCACGGAGGCGGCGTGGGCGAGGGGGAGAGGGTCCTCGTCGTCAGGAGCGTGCAAGGCGTCGGCCACCACCAGTTGGCCCGGTTGGAGGCCTGGCTCGAGGCCGCCGGCGATGCCGACGATGGCCAGCGGGCGGCCGGGGACGAGGGTGGGCGCCAGGCGGGAACCGGTGGCCGCGGCCTTGGCGTGGCCCATGCCCATGCGGACGACGACGCCGCCCACGGCGACCGCCTCCAGCCTCAGGGCGGTCAGGACGGTGACGGCGGATTCCGAAGGCATCGGTGCATTCTGTCCTTTCTGGGTACGTCGACAGGACCCGGTTGGCGACCACTAGCGTGAGACGTCGGGCCCTGGCGTCGGCGATGACGTCGGGCATGAACGAGGGGGGGGGACCGGTGGCCGAGATTTCGGGAATGTGCGAGGAGCGGTTCTCCGGGGTGTGGGACGCGTTGGCCGCCAATCTCGACGGCGGGCTCGACGTGGGCGCCTCGGTGGCCGTCTTCGTCGACGGTGTACCCGTCGTGGACATCTGGGGTGGTCACACCGACGAAAACGGCGAGGTGCCGTGGCAGCGCGACACCATCACCAACTGCTGGTCTCTCACGAAGACCATGGCGGCCCTGTGCACGCTCATCCTGGCCGACCGCGGCGAGCTCGAGTTCTCCGCTCCCGTCGCCCGGTACTGGCCGGAGTTCGCCGCCGCCGGCAAGTCGGAGATCGAGGTGCGCCACCTCCTCGGACACACGGCCGGCCTCTCCGGTTGGACCGAACCGATGACGGCGGAGGATCTCTACGACTGGGAGAAGGCGACGTCGCTGCTCGGCGCGCAGGAGCCGTGGTGGACACCGGGCACGCAGTCGGGGTACCACGCCCTCACCCAGGGCTACCTGATCGGTGAGGTCGTCCGCCGGATCACCGGGTCGACGCTCGGCTCCTTCTTCGCCGCCGAAGTCACCGGACCCCTGGGCGCCGACTTCCATATCGGTCTTCCACCGGAGGAGGACGCCCGGGTCGCCTTCGTCATTCCCCCCGACCTGCCGAGCCTCCTCGACGTGGCGCCCCTGGCCGACACGATTGCGGGCCGGACACTGCTCAATCCGCCCATGACCGGTGCCGAACCGTGGGTCGACGGGTGGCGTCGGGCCGAGATCCCGGCGGCCAACGGACACGGCAACGCCCGGTCGGTGGCGCAGATCCAGTCCGTGGTGGCCTGCGGCGGCGAGCTGTCGGGGACCCGGCTGCTCTCTTCCAAGGGATGCGAAGCCATCTTCGACGAACAGGCCAACGGCGTCGATCACGTCCTCGGCCCCGGTTTCCGTCTCGGCGTGGGGTACGGACTCAGCTCGGACGTGGTTCCCATCGGTCCGCGTGCGTGCTTTTGGGGAGGGTGGGGCGGCTCGATCGTCGTCATCGATCTCGACGCCCGGCTCACCGTGTCCTATGTCATGAACCGGATGGCATCGTCTCTGCTCGGTGACACCCGCGGTGCCGACATCCTGTTCGCCGCCGCCGTGGGGGCGGCCGGCTGACGCCGCCGGCGGACATCACCGACTGATCTCGGGCGCGGGTCCTAGCAAGGCGCGGCCTCCGGCGGCGCGTCCTGCGGGCTCGTGATGGCGGCCGCCTCGGCCAGGGCGCG
>DATNJD010000021.1:0-3858 GCA_035604075.1 Acidimicrobiales bacterium | reverse complement strand
GAAGCGGCGGCGCCGCAGCCGGGGCCGCCGCCGCCGCCACAGCCACGGGCCGGCCGTTGCCCCGGCCACGATCACGGCGACGGCGGCCAGGGCCAGGAGGACGATGGTGGCCCAGGGCGCCGGCGAGACCGTCGGCACGGTGGTGGGCCGGGCGTTCGAGCCGAGGCCGCCGGCCGGCTTGATCTGCGCCCCCGGGCCGGTGCGGTTCTCGGCCGGCGCCGTGGTGGCGACGGACGTGGGGCTCGACGGGGTCGTGGTGCCGGTGCCGTTCTGGACGCCGGTGCCGGTGGGCTCGTTGGTGGTGGCCGGGGTGGGCTCGAAGGAGACCCAGCCGGCCGAGGGGCCCAGGTAGATCTGGGGCCAGGAGTGGGCGTCGGCGCCGGTGACGGAATAGGTGGTCTTGCTGACGGTGCCCGTGGTGAAGCCGACGGCCAGTCGGGTGGGGAGATGGTCGATACGGGCGAGGACGGCGAAGGCGCCGGCGAACTGCTGGCAGAAGCCGGCCCTGGTGGAGAAGAGGAACGACGCCAGCGCGTCGTCGCCGACGACCGGCGGCGGGGTCAACGTGTAGCGGAAGCGCTTGCCGATGGTGAAGTAGCGGACGAGCGCGTTGGCCTCGTCCACCGGGCTCTTGGCGTTACCCACGATCTGATGGGCCAGTCGGACGACGGCGGGCGGCAGGGCCGGCAGCTGCACGTAGGGGGCGAGGTCGGCGGGGCCGATCGATGCATCGAGGGCGGCCACGGTGGGGACGGAGGTGACGTGGTCGGGCGGGAGCGCGGCCTCTGCGCCGTAGCTGAGCTCGGCCGGGGCGGCGAAGGGTTGGATGGCGCCGATGCCCGGCTCCAACTGGACGAAGGCCGAGTCGGTGATGGACTGGGTCTCCGGAGGCACGGGGAGGAGGGTGCTTCTCAGGTTGTCGATGGAGATGCGGACGGTGAAGGTCCGTTCGGGGAGAGGCTCGGCCAGGATCGGCAGGGTGTTCGGCGCCAGTTGTGGTGCGCTCTGGGCCGCCGCCCGGGTGGCGATGTCGGGGGTCCAGCTCTGGCCGTCGAAGTGCGACAAGGTGGCCATCTGCCAGTAGGTGGCGGTGTGCGAGGTGGCCCTGAACATGACGGTGTCGCTCTGCGCGGTGAGCACGCCGCGCATGTTGTCGATCAGGTTGAGCGCGCCCACGCCGTTGGCGGCGCCGCCTCCGGGTCCGATGCCGCCGCCCGATCCGGGCTTCGCCCCGCCGTGGGCGAAGGGGATGGCGTCGAGCTTGAGATGGCCGAGGCCGGGGCTGACGGCCACGGGGATGACGACGGCCACGGCCGCCATGGTGAGCGCCGCCGGGGTCCCCGATCGGCGGCGCCGTTGGCGGGCGGCGGGGACGGGAGGCGGGCGGTCGGCGACGATCAGGAAGACGAGGGCGGCCGACATGTAGAGAACGGCGCCCGTGACGCGGTCGATGTCCGAACTGAGCAGGGCCGTGTAGCAGAAGAGCCCGAAGGTGGGGAAGAGGGCGACGAGGGGACGGCGGGTTCCCGGGGGCCGTGTCTCCTGCCAGTTCCACAGGGTGGCGGCGAAGACGGCGGCGAGGCCACCGCCGGCCGCCAGGCAGAGGACCACGCCCGAGGTGGACGGGACGGGGGTGGGGTGGGAGCGGATGACGGCGCCGGCATCGGAGAAGCGGTGCAGCAGCACGCGGATCGTCGTGCCCGTCGGGATCCCCGCTCGCGTGGCGCCACCGAGGAGGGTCCAGATCGCCACGAGGGCGACGGCCAGGACTCCGGCCACCGACGGCAGCGGATCGGGGGCCCGCCAGACGCGACCGAGGGAGGTGACGATGTGGCCGGTGACGATGCAGGCGGCGATGGGCAGAAGGACATGGGCCGACGTCGGCTCCCGGAGAAGCCGCGCCGCGCCGAGACCCGACGCCAGGGCCACGCCCAGGAGGACGACGTCTGCCAGAAGGTCCGACGAGGCGCGGCCCCGCGTCGGGGTCGACGGGGTCGTCGCGACCGTCGGCGCCGGGTTCAACGGACGACCTCCACCGAGGCGCGTCGCTGGAGGACGTCGGGAAGGGCCGACGACGCGCCGGCATCGGTGGTGATGAGCACCATGCTCTCGTCGCCTACGCCCGACGCCGCCCAGACGGCACTGCCCGAGGTGCGGCCCGTCCACCGCAGCGCCGAGGAGGTCGGTGGGTTGGTGGGACCGAGGAGAGCGAGGGCGCGGACGAGGGCCTGACGGCCGACGGTGCCGGGGGGGATCTCGAGACGTTCCCCCGCGCTCGTGCAGAGCTCGACGGTCACGCCGTCGACCAGTGCCCGCGCCCCGAGTGCCGCCACCCGGGAGATCGTCGCCTCGAACGACGAGGCCCGGTGGGCCGACGGCCGGAGGTCGACGAGGAGCGCCAGGCGGCCCGCCTCGGGGGCGGTGAAGTCGCGGACGACGAGCTCGCCGGTGCGGGCCAGCGCCGGCCAGTGGAGGCGGTTGAGATGGTCGCCGGGAACGTAGGGACGCAGCGACGACAGGTCGTCCCCGGCCACCGAGGCGGAAGGGACGGCCCCTGGGCGCGGATCAGACGGTCGGCCGACGTCCGTGCGAGCGGGCAGGCGACCGGCCTGGGTGGGATCGGCGACGGGGCAGACCATCAGGTGGGCCGACGGTGCCATGGCGGCGCGCAGGCCGAAGAGGCGGAACGGGTCCTCGCACCAGACGCCCACCGGGTGCAGGGTGAGGACGCCGCGGACGGCGGTGGGGACGGGGATGCGGATGGTGGTGCCCGACCCCGGACGAAGGTCGGCGATGGGGAGCGACCAGGCGAGGATGTGGGCGAGGGCGACGACGGGGTTGCCGTCGGCGGTGGCCGAGGGCGGGGCCGAGGGGGTGGGCGGACGGGCGCCGAGGCCGGGATAGGAGACCGTCCAGTGGCGGGCCGGGGCCTCGATCCGGACCGACGGAATGGTGCGGCGACCGGAATTGGTGACGGAAAGTTCCATGATCGCCGGTTGGCCGATGCTCACTTCGATGGCCGGGACGCGCAGCTCGAGACCGAGCAAACGTCGGGCGGCTCGGGCCCGCCAGACCACCGAGGCGACGCCGAGGAGAAGGAGCACGACGAGGCCGACGGCGAGCATCACGAACTCCTCGACCCCGAAGCCGAGACCGAGGACGGCGAGGACGCCGGCGGCCGAGGAGAGCAGGAGCCCCCGGAACGAGACCACCGGACGCCTCCGTTCCCGGGCCGGATCCGGCTAGCGGCTGGCGCCGACCGGGACGGGCAGTCGGGAGAGGATGTCGAAGACGGTGGCCGAGGTGGTGGCCCCCGCCAGTTCGGCCGCCGGATGGGCCTGCAGACGATGGGCCAGGGTGGGCTCGGCGATGAGCTTGACGTCGTCGGGGGTGACGTAGGCACGGCCCCGGGTGACGGCGAAGGCGGCCGCCGCCCGGACGACCGACAGTCCCGCCCGGGGCGACGCCCCGACGGTGAGGTCCGGGTGGTTGCGGGTGGCGTGGACGATGTCGAGGACGTATCCCCGCACCTCGGGGGCCATGTAGGTGGCGTCGATGGCGGCGGCGAAGGCCCGCAGGAATTCCGGGCCCCCGACGGGGGAGAGCTGCTCGGGCGTGGGTCGGGTCCCCGTCGAGGAGAGGAGGAGGTCCTCGGTCTCACGGTCGGGGTAGCCGAGGTCGAGGCGCAGCAGGAAGCGGTCCCGCTGGCTGTGAGGCAGGGGGAAGGTGCCCGCCGCGTCGAAGGGGTTCTGGGTGGCGATGACCATGAACGGCCGGGGCAGGAGATGGCTGACGCCGTCAGCCGAGACCTGGCGCTCCTCCATCGCTTCGAGAAGCGCCGACTGGGCTTTCGGGGAG
>DATNJD010000020.1:0-8334 GCA_035604075.1 Acidimicrobiales bacterium | reverse complement strand
GACCTGCGAGACCAACCAGCAGACCAAGACGGTGCAGCAGGCTCCCGGGACGGTCGTCAGCCAGTCGGTGGCCGTCCTCGTCAATTCGAAGGCCATCCCCAAAGGTATGAGCCTGACGGCGCTGCAGAAGGGCGTGGCCGCGGCGGCCGGTATCAACACCACGCGCGGCGACAGTCTGGCCTTCAGCGCCATGCCGTTCAACAGTGCCTCGGCCAAGCAGGCGGCCAAGGCTGCGGCCGCCGGCGCCGCGGCGAGCTCCAAGCAGGCCATGGGCAGCCTCATCAAGAGCGCCGCCGTCTTCCTGATCATCGCCGTGGTGCTGTTCCTGCTGTGGCGGTCGTCGCGCAAGGCGCGGCTCAACCCGCCCACCCAGGTGCTCGGACCGGCCGACCTGGCGGCGCTCACGCGGTCCCTGGCCGACGAGCCCACCGGTCAGCTTCCGGCGGTGATGGCCGAGATCTCGGGCTCTCGGGAAGCCGGTGACGTGAACCGGTTCATCGACAGTCAACCCGATGACGTGGCCACCATGCTGCGCAGCTGGTTGGCCGACTCACCCTCATTGACGCCGTGACCGCCGTGCTCACCGGAAAGCAGAAGGCCGCCGTCGTCCTGGCGCAGCTCGACACCGATCGGGCCACAAAGATCCTGCGGGCCATGAGCGAACAGGAAGTCGTCGATCTCATGTCGACGATGGCCACCCTCCCGACGCTCAACCCCGACGACGTCCGCCGCGTACTGTCGGACTTCCACCTGCACGCCAACGCGGCGGTCCAGGTGGGCCAAGGTGGTGTGGACGTGGCCCGCAAGCTCATGCGGGAACGCCTGGGCACGGCCAAGACCGAGGAGTTCCTCGACCAGTTCGTGGAAGCCTCCTACACCCACCCCTTGGCGTTCCTGAACCGGATCGACCCGCAACAGATCGCCAGCTTCATCGGTGACGAGCATCCCCAGCTGATCGCCCTGGTGCTGTCCCACCTCGCTCCCGATTCCGCCGCCCATGTCATCGCCAACCTGGAGGAAACGACCCGGACCGAGGTGGCGCGACGGATCGCCACCATGGACCGGATCTCACCGGACGTCGTTCAAGAGGTGGCTGCGTTCCTCGAACAGAAGCTGGCCGCCGTGCTGCGCGCCGGAATCACCGGCACCGCCGACATGGGGGGTCTGGCGTCCATCGTGGCCATCTTGAACCAGACGGAGCGCGCCTCGGAGCAACAGATCCTGAGCGAGCTCGAGCAGACGGATCCCGAATTGGCCGAGAGGATCCGCAACGAGATGTTCGTCTTCGACGACGTGGCGCTCCTCGACGACCGTACCTTGCAACAGATTCTGCGCAACGTCGTGCCGAAGGACCTGGCCGTGGCCTTGAAGACCGTCCCCGACGCCGTGCGCGACAAGTTCCTGGGCAACGTGTCCGAACGCGCCGCCCAGGACGTCCTGGAGGAGATCGAGATCCTCGGTCCGACCCGGGTGTCACAGGTCGAGGCGGCCCAGAGCGCCATCGTGAAGACCGTCCGCGAGCTCGAGGCGTCGGGCGAGATCGTGCTGGCCAGGGGTGATGATGAGTTCGTCTAGCCGCGCCATGAGCCGGGTGCTGCGCGGCGAGGCGGGACGCCACGCCACCACCGAGACCTTCGGCCTGCGCCTGCCCGACGCCAAGGACCGGTCCTCGGCGCCGATGGCCGACCCGTTCGGCGCCGCCCGGGCCGCCGGATTCGAGGAGGGCTTCCAGGCCGGTCTGGCCGACGCCGCCGCCGGCGACGAAGCGACCCGCACCGCGCAGGTCTGCCGGCTGTCGGACGCTCTCATCACCGCGGCCGTGGCCGCCCGGTCGCATCGTGCCGACGCCGTGTCGCTGGCCGAGCACGAGGCGGTGGAACTGGCGTTCGAATTGGCCGAAGCGTTGCTCGGGCGCGAGCTCTCCCTGAGCCCGTCACTGAGCATCGATGCCGTGAAGCGGGCGGTGGCCCTCGTCCCGAAGGGCGAGGATCTTGTGGTCCGGCTCCACCCCGACGACGTCATCACGCCCGATGACCTCCAGGCCCTCGTGGCCGACGCTTCGGTCAAAGTGGTGATCGATCCCGAAGTGGAGCCCGGTGGTTGTGTGGTCGAGGCCGGACCCTGCCGCATCGACGCCCAGGTGGGTCCGGCCCTGGAACGGGCCCGGGCTCTCATCGCCTCGGTCGGCCGGGGAACGGGGGTCGGCGAATGACGGTCATTCCCCACCCCTTGCACTCGTCGTTGAGCGCGGCGGTGGCCCCGAGGCGCACGGGCCGGGTCACGCGCCTGGTGGGTCTGCGGATCGAGGTCGAGGGCGTGCCCGCCGCCGTCGGCGAGGCGGTTCGGATCTGGCGGGGAGGGGGAGTCCTCGACGCCGAAGTGGTCGCCGTGCAGGGAGCGGCCCTCGCCTGCATGCCGTTGGGCGACCTGGCCGGCGTCCGCTACGGCGACACCGTCGAGGCCCTCGGCCGTCCCCTTCCCGTGCACGTGGGTGAAGGTCTCCTCGGACGCGTCCTCGACGGCTTGGGCCGTCCCATCGACGACGGACCGCCGTTGCGCGAGTCGCACGAGGTCGCTATCGAATCGGCTCCGCCCCATCCTCTGCGCCGTGATCTGGTGGACCGCCAACTGGCGCTCGGTGTGAAGGCCATCGACACCCTCATTCCCTGCGGTCGCGGTCAGCGACTGGGGATCTTCGCCGGCTCCGGCGTGGGTAAGTCGAGCCTGCTGTCGATGGTGGCCCGTGGTACCGACGCTTCCGTCTCGGTCCTCGCCCTGGTGGGCGAACGCGGCCGGGAGGTCAACGAGTTCATCCAACGCGACCTCGGGCCCGAGGGTCTGGCCCGCTCGGTCGTCATCGTGGCCACGTCCGACGAGCCCGCCCTGGTGCGCATCCGGGCCGCTTTCACCGCCACCAGGATCGCCGAGTGGTTCCGCGACCAGGGCATGGACGTCGTGCTCATGATGGACTCACTCACCCGCTTCGCCATGGCCCAGCGCGAGGTCGGCCTGTCGGCCGGGGAGCCGCCGGCCACCCGCGGCTACCCGCCGTCGGTCTTCACCCTCCTGCCCCGGCTTCTCGAGCGCGCCGGTGCGGCGGAGACGGGGAGCATCACCGGGCTCTACACCGTCCTGGTCGAGGGCGACGACATGAACGAGCCGATCGCCGACGCCTCGCGCTCACTGCTCGACGGTCACATCGTCCTGTCGCGGCGCCTGGCCACCGCCAACCATTTCCCGAGCATCGAGGTCCTCGAGTCGATCTCACGTGTCGAGCCGGCCATCCTCACCCGCGAGCAGCGGGCTATGACCAGCGAGGTCCGCCGCATGTTGGCGGCGCTGCGCGAGGCCAAGGACCTCATCGAGATCGGCGCCTACGTGACGGGTTCGAACGCTCTGGTCGACCGGGCCGTCAGGCAGAAAGAGGCGCTCGACCGCTTCTTGTGCCAGGACATCGCCGAGATCACCCATGCGGCCGACGCCTGGGAGACGTTGGCCGAGGTGCTCGCGTCCGACGAGGCCCCCGCACCGGTGCCGGCATGAAGCGCTACCACTTCTCTCTCGAGGCCGTTCTCCGCGTCCGCCGGGCCCAGGAAGAGGCGGCCACCTTCGCCCTGGCCGAGGCCAACCGGCAGCGCCGCCTAGCCGTCGACGCCCACCGAGCCGCGGTGGCTCGCTACGAAGCGCTCGAGCCGCACCCGGGGGCACAGGATCACGCCTCGTTCGAATGCGAGCGCGACGTCGCCGAGCGGAGCGCGGCGGTGGTGGCCGCCGCCCTCGTGGCCGTCGAATCGGCCTCCGACGCCGCCGCCGCCCGTCACGCCGAATGGTCGGCCGCGGCCCGGCTCGTCGCCGCCCTCGAACGCCTCGACGAACGCCGACGGGCCGAGTGGCGCGTCGAGGAGCAACGGAGCGAGGTGGCGGCCATCGACGAGTCGGCCATCGCCGGCTGGCTGGCCGACTCCCTGGCCCGGAGCCCGTCGCGCCACGACATCGGGGTCCCGGCATGACCACCGTCGACGCTTCCACCATGGTGGCCCGGATGCAAGCCCTCGGCGCCGCCGTCTCGGCCATCGGGCCGGCGCTCGAGCAGGCCGCGCCCAGCGGTGAATTCGCCGGCGTCCTGGCCAATGCCAACGCCACCCTCAACGCCGCCGTCAATCCGGATGCCGCCACCACCTCGGCCGGTTCCTCCACCTCGGCGTCATCGTCCACCGTGACCCCGACGGCCAGCCTTCTCGGGCTCGGCGGAGCGACCACGTCGGCGACAGGCTCCGAGGTGAGCGGGTCCTCGGTCGTGGCCGACGCCGAGACGTATCTCGGCGTCCCCTACCAGTGGGGCGGCACCAACCCCCAGACCGGTCTCGACTGCTCCGGATTCGTCCAGCGCGTCTACGGCGACCTCGGCATCTCGCTTCCCCGCACCAGCCAGGAACAGGCGACGGTGGGTACGCCGGTCGACTCCCTGTCCGACGCCCAGCCCGGCGACCTCGTCTTCTTCGAGCCCGGTGCCAGTGGACCGGGCCACGTCGGCATCTACATCGGAAACGGCCAGATGATCGATGCTCCCCACACCGGGACCGATGTCCAGGTCCAATCGGTGGGCCAGCCCTCCGCCATCCGTCGCATCCTTCCCGCCGCCGCCGCCGCCGCCACCGCCACCACCACCGCCGCCACCACCGCCGGCGTCACGTCCCCGGCTCTGCCGGCGGGGATTCCCGACAGCCTCGGCGTTCCCGCCGACCTCGTCCCGCTGTTCGAGTCGGCCGGGACCACTTCCGGTGTGCCCGCCTCTCTCCTGGCCGCCGTGGCCAAGCAGGAGTCGGGATTCGACGCCAACGCCGTCAGCTCAGCCGGGGCGCAGGGAATCATGCAGTTGATGCCGTCCACGGCATCGGGTCTCGGCGTGAACGCCTTCGACCCGACCGAGGCCATCGGCGGCGCCGCCCACCTGCTCGGCAGCTATCTCCAGCAGTACAACGGCTCGGTCCCCCTGGCCCTGGCCGCCTACAACGCCGGCCCCGGGGCCGTGGCCCAGTACGGCGGCGTCCCCCCCTACGCCCAGACCACCAACTACGTGCAGAGCATCCTCGGCATGCTCGGAGCCACCTCGTGAGCCCGATCGACAGCGCGCTCATGACGGTCGTCGGCACCGAAGAGCCACGTGCCGGTCGGAAGAACGAGACCGCCGGCGACGGCGGCGGGGACTTCAGCTCCGCCATGTCGACGGTCGTCTCCACGACCGTGCCAACCCACGTGCCCGCCCGGCGCGACCCGCGTCCCGATCCGACGACGGATCCGGCCACCACCGCCGACACGACGGACCGAAAAGCCGGCGACACCGGTGCCCCGGCTCCGTCCCCGGAGCGCACGGGGACGACAGGACCCCCGTCGCCCGAGACGGCCACGGCCGCGTCGGCGACAGGGGGTGCGGGACCGGGCAACCCGGCCCCGGCCGGCGCTCCGTCGACGGCGACCGGAACCGTGGCGCCGGCCCTCGGGCCCGGCGCCGGGCCCACGCCACCTCCGGTCGCCGGTCAGGATTCCCCCGCCGGCGCCCCCGATGCGACCGTCGCCGACATGGCAACCCTGGCGACGGGCACACCGGCGACGGGCACACCGGCGACGGGCCCACCGGCGACGGGCACACCGGCGACGAGCCCACCGGCAACGGGCGGGTCGGGGAGCGGCACCGCCCCGCCCGCGGCCGACTCCGCTCCGGTCGTCGCGACGCCGGCACCGCCGACGCCGAACGCAGGGTCGCCGTCACCGGTGCCCGAGGCCGCGTCGAACCTGTCGACCACGCCACCGCCACCGACCGTTCTGCCTTCGACGCCCTCAGGCCCGGACGCCGCCGCTCCGGCGAACGCCGCGCTCCACGGCTCAGGCGGCGAGCAGCCGTCAGCGTCCGGCGCCGAGGCGTCGAGCACGCTCCCGAGCGGCCACGGCCTCCCGGCCGGGCCGGTGGCGGCATCATCTCCGGCCGCGCCCCTGGCGGGGAGCGCGCCGGTCTCCAACCCGACCGGCGCACCGGCGTCGACCGTCTCGGCCCCGGCGGCCGAGCCCCCGCCGCCGCCGTCTC
Organism: Acidimicrobiales bacterium; assembly: GCA_035604075.1. Taxonomy (GTDB): domain Bacteria; phylum Actinomycetota; class Acidimicrobiia; order Acidimicrobiales; family UBA8190; genus Palsa-661. Next base: position 2,252 of record DATNJD010000020.1, on the reverse strand, counting down.
CGGTGCAACAGATCGTCACCGTTCTGGCCCCCCTGCGGTCGTCGGTCGACGGCACCCACGAGGTCACCATCGGCCTCCAACCCGACGGCCTCGGCAACGTGAAGGCCACCGTCACGGTGAACGCCGAGCAGGTGGTCGTCCAACTGACGGCCGACAACGATGCGGCGCGCGACGCGCTGCGCCAAGCCTTGCCTCTGTTGCGCCACGAGCTCGGAGGCGACGGCTCGGCGGCCACCGTGCTCATGTCGAACGACGGTCGCCGCGCCCATGACCAGTCGGCGAGCCCGACGGCACCGGGGGGACACGACTCCGCCGCCGATGAGAACGACGACAACCCGTCCACCGCCCCGACGGCCACCGGAATGCCGGCCCGTCGCGGCCACATCGACCTTCACCTGTGAGCTCTCAACTGTTGTCCATCGGAGGGAACCTATGACGACCATCCCGAGTACCCCAGGGGTCACCGGCTCATCAGCCCCGAACGCCGGTACCAACCCGGCGTCGTCGAGCGGTCTCAACCAGCTGGACAACTCGCAGACCTTCCTCCAATTGCTCGTCGCCCAGCTGAAGAACCAGGACCCCACCAATCCGGCCGACCCCACCCAGTTCATGACGGAGATCGCTCAGCTCACCGCCGTCCAGAGCCAGACCTCGCTCTCGGCCGAGGAGCAGACGGTGGCCGCCGACTCGATGATCGGCATGACCGTCACCGGCGCCGGCGCCGGCGGGACGTCGCTCACCGGTCAGGTCACCGGTGTCCTTCTCAGCTCGTCCGGCGCGCCCACCCTCGAGGTGCAGGGGAGCCAGGGCCAGCCGCAGAACCTCTCACTCAACGAGGTGACATCGGTCACCGAGACCACCAAGCCCAGTTCATAGCCACGCCCACCAGGAAGGACAGCACACCATGGAGCAGTCGCTCATCGCCGCCGTGTCGGGGATCGAGGCCAACCAGACGTATCTGAACGTCATCGGCAACAACATCGCCAACTCCGATACGACGGGGTACAAGGCGGAGAACCCCGTCTTCACCGATCTCCTGGCTGAGCAGATCGCCGGTGCCTCGGCTCCGTCGAAGGGCCAGTCGGCGGGCATCGACCCCATCGCCGTCGGTTCCGGTGTCCGGGTGGGGGCGGTGACCAACGACCAGTCGCAAGGTGCCATCCAGCAGACCAACCAGCCCACCGACGTGGCCATCCAGGGTGCCGGCTTCCTGGTGGCCGTCCAGACGGGCCAGCAGTTCTACACCCGTGCCGGCAACCTCACCCTCGACGCCAACGGCGACCTGGCCACCCCCACGGGAGCGCTCATCCAGGGTTGGGAGGCGACCGGTCAGGGCGTCATCGACACGAACGCACCGGTCGGTCCGGTCAACATTCCTGCCGGTCAGGTCATGAGCGCCGCCGCCACCAGCACCTTCAGCATGAACGGGAACCTCCCGGCGTGGAGCGGGAGCGGGACACCACCGGTGGTGACCACGACGCTGAACGGCTTCGACTCGCTCGGCAACACGATCCCGGTCACCCTGACCTTCACGGCCAAGGCGGGCACGGCCAACACCTGGACCCTCCAGGGCACGGTGCCCAACGGCACCGGGACCACCAACCTGTGGACCACCACGCCGACGATCACCTTCAATCCCACCTCGGGACAGATCGGTTCCATCAGCGGCGTCACCGCCAACTCCGACGGGTCCTACAACGTGCCGGTGGGCACCATGCCGCCGGGCTCGTTCCCCTCGGGCGACACCTGGGCCGTGATCTTCCCGCCGCCCGGGTCCCTGACGGCCGTCACCCAGTTCGGCGGCGAGCAGACGGCGCAGCTGCAAAGCCAGAACGGCAACTCGGCCGGCACCCTCGAGAGCTACTCCGTCGGAGGCGACGGCATCATCAGCGGTGCCTTCTCCAACGGCCTCACCGAGCCCATCGCCCAGCTGGCCCTGGCCAACTTCTCCAACCCCACCGGTCTCATCGACGACGGCAATCTCATGTACTCGGCGTCGGCCAACTCGGGACAGCCCTCCATCGGCACGGCCGGGACAGGTGGGCGCGGCACGTTGCTCGGCGGCGCGTTGGAAAGCTCGAACGTCGATCTCGCCACCGAATTGACCGACATGATCCAGGCACAAGAGGCGTACCAGGCGGACACCAAGGTCGTGAGTACCACGTCGACGGCCTTGCAGGCGCTGGTCCAGATGCAGTAGCGGGCAGGAGGAGTGGTAGGGCCCTGCCGGCACGTCGACGTTGCCGGCAGGG
>DATNJD010000019.1:0-2471 GCA_035604075.1 Acidimicrobiales bacterium | reverse complement strand
GGCCACGGCTGGGTGGCTGCCGAGCACCGCTTCGACCTCGGCCGGGTACACGTTGTAGCCGCCCCTGATGTACATCTCGGCCATCCGGCCGACCAGTCGCAGGTTGCCGTCCTTCCCCACCCACCCGAGGTCACCCGTCGTCAGCCAGCCGTCGGCGGCGAGGACCTCGGCCGTGGCACCGGCGTCGACGTCCTCGCCGGCGGCCCGATTGCCGACGTACCCCCGCATGACGGCGCCCGACCGCAGCCGGACACGGCCCACCTCTCCGAGCGCCACCACCCGGCCCTCGTCGTCCACCACCTCGAGCTCGACGCCGGGGACGGGTCGACCCACGGTGGTGGCCACGACCTCATCGGGATCGCCGGGCTGCGTCCCGGTCCCGAGCGAGGTCTCGGTGGAGGTGTAGCGCACGACCACCGGACACCCCAGCCGCTCGCGCATGGCTCGCACGAGCTCGGGCGGCACCCGCGAGGCACCGGTACCGGCGATGCGCAGATGAGAGACGTCGGCACCCACGAAATCAGGGTGGGCGAGGATCAGGGCCCATTGCGTGGGCACGCCCTGTCCCACCGTCACCCCTTCGCCGACGAGAAGCTCGATAGCGCCCGACGCCGTCCACGGTTGCGGCGTGATCACCGTGGTGACGCCGTGGGCGATCTCGTCCCACGGGCGGGTCATGTAGCCCACGTGGGCGAAGGGCAACGGCGACAGCCGGCGATCCCCGGGATGCGACAGCACGTCGGTGCCGGCGGCCACGGCGGCCAGGTTGCGGTGATCGAAGACCGCTCCCTTCGGGACACCGGTCGATCCGCTCGTCCACACGATGGTCACGGGGTCACCGGCGTCAAGAGACGGCAGATACGGCGCGGGCCCCGAAGCGGCGTCAATCAGGGCCAATCGCGCCACGATCCGCCCGGCGCCCGGTGGCACCGCATCGGGGGAGACGAGGTCGGTGTCCACGATGGTCACCTTCGGCCCCGTCCGGCCCGTGATCGACGCCTGCTCGGCCGGGCCCAAGCGCAGATTGATGCCGGTCGTGACGGCCCCGAGCCGGACCGCCGCCTGGTAGCAGACGGCGTAGTCGATCGACGACGGCAGCAGCAGGCAGACCACGTCGCCCTTCACCACCCCTTCGGCCGCCAACAGCCCGGCCACCCCGTCGGCCGTCGTGTCCCACTCCGAGAAGGTCAGCCGGCGGCGCCCGTCGGGCCCCGCCCGCACCACACCCGCGGCACCGGGCTCGGCCCCTTCGACATAGGCCTCGACCTGGGCGTTCACGGTGGCGGCGGCGCGCAGGACGTCCACCACGGTGGTCAACCTCCCACCAATCTGACGCACCGTCATAAGAGGGTCGATGGTAACAGCAGCGCCCGGCGGGCTACAGCTAGGCCCCGCTCATGTCCACCCCGGCAGCCAGCAGTTGGCGCTCGAGATCGGCCCAGTCGTAGTAGTCGCGCCAGGCCTTGATCTTGCCGTCACCGTCGAACTCGAAGATCCCCGCCACGTAGACCGTCATCGGTGTGTCGTTCAGCGAGAAGTGGTCGACCCGCTCGGTGAACACGGTGTCGCCCACCGCGACCAGGTTCCGGAACTCGAAGGAGAAGTCGCTTCCGAACGAGGTCTGCATCTCGAAGACAGCGTGGATGTCTTCATGGCCGACCGATGCCGCACGATTCGCCTCGCTCCACGAACCGTCGTCGGCGAAGAAGGCGGTAAGGCGCGCCGGATCGCGCTCGACCCACACATCGAAGAAGGCGCGGATGGTGGCTTCGTGATTCCTCGGCATGGGCATTCCTTTCGACAAGGCCGGGAGCGGCGGTCCTTCGACTCGGGGGTCGGCGCTGAGCCTGCCACACACTGCCGTCCCGGGCGCCTGCCGTGATGTCAGTTCATGGTGGCCAGGATCTCGTCCACCATCTCTACCGTGGTGTCGGGATGCAGGAAGGCGAACCGGGCCACCGTCTCGCCCTGCCATGCCGTGGGGGTGACGAATCCCACCTGGGAGGCGAGCAACTCCCGGGACCAGTGGTGGTAGTCGGCCGGTTCCCACCCGAGACGGCGGAAGAGCACGATCGACAGCCCCGGCGGCCGCACGAGCTCGAGGTTCTCAGCCGCCCCGATGCGCGCCGCGGCCTCCTGGGCCATGGTCATGGCCGCCTCCACCGCTCTGCTGTAGGCGTCGATGCCGTGCACGGCCAGGGAGAACCACAGGGCCAGTCCCCGGGCCCGTCGGGTGAGGTGATAGGCGTAGTCGCTCGGGTTCCAGCCGGTACCCATGTGGGCGACGTCGAGGTAGCTGGCATGCTGGGTGTGCACCGTCTTGGCCAACGCCGGGTTCCGGTACAGGAGCGCGGCGCAGTCGAAGGGGGCGAAGAGCCACTTGTGCGGGTCCACCACGAACGAGTCGGCCCGTTCGATCCCCGCGAACAGGGGCCGGACACCGGGGACAAGGAGCGCGGCACCACCGTAGG
>DATNJD010000018.1:0-16093 GCA_035604075.1 Acidimicrobiales bacterium | reverse complement strand
GGGCGAGCCGTTGCGGCCGGCGGTCCCCGGTCGGCCGGCGCCGTTCTCCCCGGTGAAGAGCGTCGGGCCCTCCGTCGGGGGCGCGGCCGGCCGGCTCGTCGGGGAGGGCCAGGGGTCGGGGGGAGGGGCGGCGCCGCGGTGGATGCGGACGGCGCGCTGGTAGTCGTCGGCCAGACGACGGACGACGAGCTGTTCGACGAAGCGGCGACGGGCGTTGTGGGTGCCGGGGCGCCGGCGCGCCACGGCGATGACCGAGGCCGAGACGTCGGCCGTCAGGTGCAGGACGGTCGAGCCGTAGGGCACGTCGACGCTCTGGCGCAGGGGCCGCTGGCGGGTGCGGACGGCCTGGACCACGAAGTCGGCCATCCGGGCCTCGCCCTTCAACCGGGCCACGGCCGGCTCCTCGACGGCGCGTTGCTGGACACCGTGGACGATGCCGGTGATGGTCGAGAGGGTGACACCGCTCTCGCCGAGCGACGGCAGGACGTGCTCGATGTAGCGGAGGAAGAGGGGGTTGGGGCCGATGACGAGGACGCCCTGGCGCTCCAGGGGGAAGCGATGGGTATAGAGGAGGTAGGCGGCCCGGTGCAGCGCCACCGCCGTCTTCCCCGTCCCCGGGCCCCCCTGGACGACGAGGACACCGGGCAGCGGCGCCCGGATGATCTCGTCCTGCTCCCGCTGGATGGTCGAGATGATGTCGCGCATGTAGCCGGTCCGGGCTCCCTCGAGAGCGGCCAGGAGCGCCCCCGGTCCGCCGAGCTCGAGGGCGGTGTCCTCCCCTGCGTCTGCGGCGACCCGGTCGGAGCCGTCGCGGTCGGCCGTGCGGGCGCCGTCGGCCGAGGCGCCGTCGGCCGAGGGGGCGGCGCCGTCGGAGAGGGGCCTGATGCCGAAACGTTCGTCCTCGATCCCCACGATCCGGCGGCCGTGGGCGGCGAGGTGGCGACGCAGGACGAGGTTCATGGGATCGCGGCCGGTGGCCCGGTAGAAGGGCTCGGCCACCGGGGCCCGCCAGTCCACGACGAGGGGATCGACGTCGTCGCCGGAGATGCCGAGCCGGCCGATGTGGAAGCTCTCCACGGTGGCGTCGGGGTTGCGGCGGTCGATGCGGCCGAAACAGAGGGCCTGCTCGCCGATGTCGAGCTGGTCGAGCCGGGCCAGGCTCGTCCGGACGATGACGTCGCGCTCCTCGCGGAATTGGTGGGTGCCGCCGCGACCCTGGTCGAGGACGGACCGCAGGAGGCCCTCGGCGTCGGACCGAAGCTGGTCCAGCCGCTCGTAGGCCCGGTCGATGTGAGCCTGTTCTGCCTCGAGCTCCGGATGTGCGCCCACAGCCGCTCCCTCTCCCTGCTGCGCGCAGTGAACCCTCGATCATACCGTTCGGTCCCTGAGTACTCCCCCGGGGTAGCGTCGGCGCGATGTCAGTCGCCGACTCGGCGTTCCTGCGCGCCTGCCGGTGCGAGCCGACGGAGACGGTGCCGGTCTGGTTCATGCGGCAGGCCGGCCGCTCCCTACCCGAGTACCGGGCCGCGCGCGGCGAGGGCAGCATCCTCGACGCCATCCGTCGGCCCGAGCTGGCCGCCGAGCTGACCATGCAACCGGTCCGGCGCTACGGCGTGGACGCCGCCGTCCTCTTCTCCGACATCGTCGTGCCGGTGGCCGCCGTGGGCTTCGGCGTGGACGTCGAGCCCGGCCGGGGGCCCGTGGTGGCCGAACCCTTCCGAACGGCGTCGGACCTGGAGCGGCTGCCCGCTCTCGACGCCGAGACCGACACGGCCTACGTGCTCGAGACGGTCCGGATCGCCACGGCCGAGCTGGACCGGATCGGCGTCCCTCTGATCGGTTTCGCCGGCGCCCCCTTCACGGTGGCGAGCTACCTGATCGAGGGGGGCCCGTCGCGCTCCTACCTCCGTACCCGGGCGCTGATGACGGAGGACCCCGGCCTCTTCGGCCGGCTGCTCGACCGGCTGGCCGAACTGGCCCTGGCCTCTCTCCGTTCCCAGGTCGCCGCCGGTGTCTCGGCCGTGCAGCTCTTCGACAGCTGGGCCGGGGCGCTGTCGGCCGAGGAGTACGGACGTTCCGTCTGGCCCGCCAGCCGGCGGGTGCTCGAGGGGATGGCCGGCCTCGGGGTGCCCCGGATCCACTTCGGGGTGGGCACCGGCCACCTGCTGCCGTTGATGGCCTCGGCCGGGGCCGACGTGGTCGGCGTGGACTGGCGGACGCCGCTCGACGAGGCCCGGCGGCTGATCGGCCCCCGCTACGCCGTGCAGGGCAATCTCGATCCGACCACCTGTCTGCGCGGGTGGGATGCCGTCCGGACCGAGGCCCGCGATGTCATGGCCCGGGGTGGGGGTCTGGGGCACATCTTCAATCTGGGCCACGGGGTGCTGCCCGAGACCGACCCGGCCGTCCTCGAGCGGCTGGTGGCCTACGTCCACGAGCAGTCCCCCGGCCTGCCCGCCCCCGTGGCGGAGACGGGATGAGCCCACCGGACACCGGTGTGCTGGTGATGGCGCACGGCACGCCCCGGACGCTCGGGGAGATCGAGGCCTTCTATACCGAGATCCGCCGGGGTCGGCCGCCCTCGGCGGAGCAGCTGGCCGAACTGACCGGGCGCTACCGGGCCATCGGGGGCACCTCGCCGCTGAACGAGCGGACCCGCGCCCAGGTGGCCGGCATCGGCCGGGCCCTCGAGGCCCGGGCGCCGGGCCGCTTCGCCGTGGTGGGCGGGGCCAAGTTCGCCGCCCCCCGGATCGAAGAGGCCGTGGCCGAGCTCGTCGCCGGGGCGGTGAACCCGATCATCGGCCTCGTCCTCGCCCCCCACTCCTCCAGCGTGAGCGTGGGCGAGTACGCCCGCCGGGCCGCCGCCGCCATCTCCTCGGAACCGGGCTCCTCGGAACCGGGCATCGGCTTCGAGATGATCGACCACTGGTACGACGCGCCGGGGTTCGAGGCGCTGATGGCCGCCCGGGTCCGCCGCGCCATGGAGGGCCTGACGGGCTCGGCGCCGGGACCGGTCCGGGTGCTCTTCACGGCCCACAGCGTGCCCGTCCGGGTGGCGGCGGGCGACGGCTACGCCGAACAATTGGAACAGTCGACCCGGGCCGTGGCCGGCGCCGCCGGGGTCGGCGACTGGTCGGTGGCCTGGCAGAGCGCGGGCCGGACCGACGACGAGTGGCTCGGGCCCGACGTGAACACCGTGATCGCCGGGCTGCCCGCTCTCGGCTACGGGGGTGTGGTGGTCTGTCCCATCGGCTTCGTCTCCGACCACCTGGAAGTCCTCTACGACATCGACGTCGAGGCGCGGGCGACGGCCGAGAAGGCCGGGATCGCCCTGGCCCGGACGGCGTCGCTCAACGACGACCCGCTCTTCTGCGAGATCCTGGCCGACGTCGTCGTGGCCGCCGACGCCAGTCGCTCCCCCTCCGGCGGCGGATGAGCGGCACGGTCGCCGTCATCGGTGGCGGCATCGCCGGCCTGGCCGCCGCCTGGGAGCTGAGCGGGACGTCACCGGCCCCGCGGGTGGTCCTGCTGGAGGGCGCCGACGAGATCGGGGGGAAGCTGCGGACGGAGGTCATCGGCGGCCGGGACGTCGACCTGGGGCCCGATGCCTTCGTGGCCCGTCGGCCCGAGGCCCTGGCTCTCTGCGCCGAGTTGGGACTGACCGACGACCTGGTGGCGCCCGGTGTCCGGGGGGCCCACGTCTGGGCCCGGGGCCGGCTGCGGCCCCTGCCGGCCGGACTGGCCCTCGGCGTGCCCACCCGGTTCGGGCCCCTCGCCCGGTCGGGCATCTGCTCCGCGGCGGGCCTCGCCCGTCCCGCCCTCGACCTGCTGCGCCCGGCCCGGGCCGTCCCGGCCGGGGCCCCGGCCGACGCCGCCGTGGGGGAGCTCGTCCGACGACGGCTGGGCCCGCAGGTGACGGCCCGTCTGGCGGCACCGCTGATCGGGGGGATCCACGCCGGGGACATCGACACGATGAGCGCCGCCGCGGTCTTCCCCGCCCTGCTCACCGCCGTCGGCCGGCCGGGCAGCCTGATGCGGGCGCTGGCCGCCGGCCTGCCCCCGCCCGGACCCGAGCCCGTCTTCCTGACCCTGCGGGGCGGGATGGGCCGGCTGGTCGACGAACTCGCCCGGGCCCTGGCCGGGCGGGGGGTCGACCTGCGACGCGACAGCCCGGTTACCGCGCTCCGCCGGGAGCCGGCCGGTGCCGGCGGCCGCTGGCACCTCCGGACGGGCCCGGGGCCCGACGACGAGATCCTGGCCGACGCCGTCGTCGTCTGTCTCCCCGCCCCCGAGGCGGCCGGCCTCCTCCGCCCGCACGACGACGCCCTGGCCGGGGCCCTCGAGACGGTGACCTACGCGTCGGTCGCCATCGTCACCTTCCGGCTGTCGGCCGACGCCGTCGGCCGTCCCCTCGACGGCACCGGGTTCCTGGTGCCCCGGGGTGAGGGCGGTGCGCCCGATCCCCTGGTGACCGCCTGTACCTGGCTGAGCGCCAAGTGGCCCGAGCTCGAGCGACCGGGCGACGTCCTCATCCGGGCCTCGGTCGGCCGGCAGGGCGACGACCGGCACATCTCGATGACCGACCCCGAGCTGCTGGCCGCCTGCCTGGGCGAGCTCGGCACCATGATGGCGCTGCGCCGGCCACCGCTCGACGCGCTGCTGACGCGCTGGCCGCGGTCCTTCCCCCAGTACACCGTCGGTCACCTCGACCGGGTGGCGGCCATCGAGGACGCCGCCGGCCGGCTCGGTGGCCTCGCCCTGGCCGGCGGCGCCCTCCACGGCGTGGGCATCCCGGCCTGTATCGGCAGCGGCCGCCGGGCGGCCCGGGCGGTGCTGGCGGTGGCCGGCCCGACACCGTGACCGGCCCGTGACCGCTCGCCCGCCGTCGGCGGAACCGTGACGGCCCGGACCAGCGCCGGCGGGACGGGACGCCGGGGCCGGGTGGCGGTGCCGGCCCTGCTGGCCGGCGTGGCCCTCGCCCTCTCCCTCCCCCCCTGGGGCGCCTGGATCCTGGCCGGCCCGGGGGCGGGCCTGCTGTGGTGGCGGCTCGGCGGGCTCGGGCCCGGCCAACGGCTGCTCGCCGGCTGGCTGGCCGGGCTCGGCCTGTTCGTCACCGGCCTCTGGTGGGCGCTCTCCTTCAACGTCTACGGCGGCGTCATCCTGATGGCCGTCCAGGCGCTGGCCCTGGCCGGGGCCGCCGCCGTCTCCCCTCCCGGACGTGGTCGGGGGGCGGCGCTCGCCGGCGCCATGGTCCTAATGGAGGCGCTGCGCAGCGCCTGGCCCTTCGGCGGTCTCCCCCTGGGCGGCATCGCCCTCGGCCAGGCCGGGGGCCCGCTGGTCGGGGCGGCCCGGCTGGGCGGCCCCCTTCTCCTCGTCGGCCTCGTCTGGGTCTCGGGCGCCGGCCTCGGGGTCCTCGTCACCTCGCTCGGCCGCGGCCGGCTGGGCCGCCCCGTGGCCGGCCGGGTGGCGGCCGGCGTGATCGCCCTCGGCGCCGTGGCCGGGGTCGGCGTCTGGGGGGCGGCCGCCCCCGACGGCGGGCCCCCGGTGGCGACGGTCCGGGTGGCGGCCGTCCAGGGCGGCGGCGTCCGGGGACTGAGCAAGGCCGAGGTCTCCCCGGCGTCGGTCTTCGCCGCCCAGCTCCGGGCCACGGCCGAGATCGCCGCCGCCGACGGGGGTCGCCCCCCGGCCCTCATCGTCTGGCCCGAGGACGCCCTCTCCCTGGACGAGCCCCTCTCCCGCTCACCGACGAAGGGCACCCTCGCCGACGTGGCCCGGCAGCACGAGGCCACCCTGACGGTGGGTGTCACGGAAACGGTCTCCTCCACCAACTTCCTGAACGAGATCGTCGCCTTCGGCCCCGGCGGCCGGCTGGTGGCCCGCTTCGAGAAGGTCCACCGGGTGCCGTTCGGCGAGTACGTCCCCGACCGGGCCTTCTTCTCCCACCTGGCCAGCCTCTCGGGCGTTCCCCTCGACGCCGTCCCCGGCCACGGCGACGGCGTCCTGGAGACGCCGGCCGGCGCCCTCGGCACCATGGTCTCCTACGAGGTCTTCTTCGCCGCGCGCGGCCGGGTGGCCACCCGGGCCGGCGCCCAGCTGCTGATCGTCCCCACCAACACCTCCTCCTACTCCAACGGCCAGGTCCCCGCCCAGGAGATCGCCGCCTCGCGGCTGCAGGCCATCGCCGAGGGCCGCGACCTCGTCCAGTCCGCCCCCACCGGCTACAGCGCCGTCATCGACCACCGCGGCCGCGTCCTCGCCCGGACGGCCCTCGGACGGCGCCAGGTCCTCGTGGCCGACCTCTCCCGCCGCACCGGCCACACCCTCTACGAACGCGCCGGCGACCTTCCCGTCCTCGTCGCCGCCGGCCTCCTCCTCGTCGGCGGCTGGCTGGCGGCGCTGCTCGGGCCCGGACCGGGCGACGCCACCGCCGAGGCCCGCCGCCGCCGTCCCGGGGCCGAGGTCCTCGTCCGGCTCAGGAACCGCTGAATTCCCCCGAATTCCCCCCGAATATCCCCCGAATTCTCTGAGATCCGATTTTTTTTTCCGGTGTCACCCGTTTCGGGACCCGCCCCGCCGGGCATAACCCGTTCAGAAGCGACTCCGGCCGGCCCCCCGCCCCCCGGGGTCGTCTTCGCGTCCGGGGCCGGTTTCCTCCGGCCCTCACTCACTCGTAGTAGCCCGAGTGGATGTAGATGCAGGGGATGCCCTCGGAGTGGAACATGTCGCGGTTGCGGGGGTCGTCCTCGAAGGCCAGTCGCAGATCGAGCCCGTGGTCGCGCAGCGCCGCGACGACGGAGCGCTTGTAATAGGCCACCGGCGCCGTGTCCCCCCGGCTGCGCATCACGAGCAGATCCCACCGCAGCTTGTACCGGGACAACCAGGCCAGTGTCTGGGGCTGCACCCGCAGGGGACGGCCCGTCAGTAAGACGATGGAGAGTCCCGGGTCGAGCAGCTCGAGCAGCCGGGCCACCTCGTCGATCAGCGGGTCGTCGGCACAGGCCTCGAAGAAGCCGTCCCAGTCGCGCCGGCCCCATTCGAGGAAGTGCTGGCGGCCGGCGGCGTCGGACAGCACACCGTCGATATCGAAGACCACGGTCGGACCGGGTGACAGCGGCCCCGCCCGCCAACACCAATTGGCCGGTGTCGGCGCCGTCGGCACCGACGAGGGATCGGGGGCGCTCATTCCTCGGTCGGCCGCTCGTCGGACAGTCGCCTGATCTCGTCGACCACCCGGGGATCGGCCAACGTCGTCGTGTCCCCGAGGTCGCGTCCTTCGGCCACGTCCTTCAACAGCCGGCGCATGATCTTCCCCGAGCGGGTCTTCGGCAGCTCGTCGGTGAAGATCACGGTCTTGGGCCGGGCGATCGCGCCGATCAGATGGGCCACGTGCTGGCGCAGTTCCTCGCCGCGCTCGGCCGTCTGCGCCTGGCCCCCGCGCAGCGTCACGAAGGCGATGATGGACTGTCCCGTCGTCTCGTCCTTGGCCCCGACGACGGCCGCCTCGGCCACCGACGGATGATCGACCAACGACGACTCCACCTCGGTGGTCGAGATCCGGTGTCCCGAGACGTTCATCACGTCGTCGACCCGGCCCAGCAACCAGAGATAGCCCTCCTCGTCGAGCTTGGCCCCGTCACCGGCGAAGTACCGGCCCGGGAACCGGCTCCAGTAGGTCTCCCGGTACCGCTCGGGATCGCCGTAGAGGCCGCGCAGCATCGCCGGCCACGGCCGGGTGAGGGTCAGGTAGCCCCCGCCCCGGGGCACCGGCGCGCCGGTGTCGTCGACCAATTCGACCGCGATCCCGGGCAGCGGGTAGGTGGCCGACCCCGGCTTGCAGGTCGTCACGGCGGGCAGCGGGGCGATCATGATGGCCCCCGTCTCGGTCTGCCACCAGGTGTCCACCACCGGGCAGTTGCCACCCCCGATGACCTGCCAGTACCAGGTCCAGGCCTCGGGATTGATGGGCTCGCCCACCGAGCCGAGCACCCGCAGCGTGGACAGGTCGTGGCCCTCGGGATAGGCGTTCCCCCATTTCATGAACGTCCGGATGGCGGTGGGCGCGCAGTAGAGGATGGAGACCCGGTAGCGCTCGATGATGTCCCACCAGCGGTCCTTGTCGGGGAAGTCGGGCGTGCCCTCGTAGAGAACCGAAGTCGTGCCGTTGGCGAGCGGTCCGTAGACGATGTAGCTGTGGCCCGTCACCCATCCGATGTCGGCCGCGCACCAGTAGACGTCGGACTCGGGATGCACGTCGAAGACGGTCCGGTGGGTAAAGGCCACCTGGGTCAGGTAACCGCCGGTGCTGTGCATGATCCCCTTGGGCTTGGCCGTCGTGCCCGACGTGTAGAGCAGATAGAGAAGGTCCTCGGCGTCCATCTGCTCGGGCTCGCACGACGCCTCGGCCCCCGCCATCAGCTCGTCCCACCACTGGTCGCGCCCCGGCGTCATGGGGACGCGGCCGTCGGCCTCCCACGTCCGCCGGGCCACCACCACGTGTTCGATCGATGCGCAGTCGGCCACCGCTGCGTCGGCGTTCTGCTTCAGCGCCACCACCGCCCCCCGGCGCCAGCCCCCGTCGGCGGTGATCAACACCTTGGCGGCGGCGTCGTTGATCCGGTCGCGCAGCGCGTCGGGGGAGAAGCCGCCGAACACCACCGAGTGGGCCGCACCGATCCGCGTGCAGGCGAGCATGGCCACCGGAAGCTCGGGGATCATCGGCATGTAGATGGCCACCCGGTCACCGCGCCGGACCCCGAGGCCCTTCAGCACGTTGGCGAAGCGTTCGGTCTCGGCCAGCAACTCGGCGTAGGTGATCGTCCGCGTGTCCCCGGGCTCCCCTTCGAAGTGATAGGCCACCCGCTCGCCCCGCCCGGCCGCCACGTGCCGGTCGAGGCAGTTGACCGACACGTTCAGCGTTCCCCCCACGAACCATTTGGCGAAGGGCAGATCCCACTCGAGCACCGTGTCCCACGGCCGGTACCACTCGAGCGCCGCCGCCTGCTCGGCCCAGAACCCCTCGGGGTCGGACTCCGCTGCCTCGTACAGCGACCGGTCCTTCACGACGGCCGTCGCGGCGAAGCCCTCGGGTGGGGGGAACCGGCGCTCTTCCAGCAAGAAGTCTGAGATGGCGGCGCCGGAGCCCGATTGCCCCGGTGCCGCCGGCTGCTCGTGGGCGGTGTCCGACATGCGTGACGGTCCCTTTCGGAGATGGCTCGGGGTGGCCCCCGCTGGCCTCTCCCCTCGCCCGCCGAGCGTAGCGATTCACCTGGTAAATGGCAGCAACGCCGGGGGGGCGCGGCCCGGGGCTGGCAAGATGGGGGCACGATGCTCGACAGCGAGACGCTCACCATCTCGGTCGGCGTGGGGCGACGAGTCGTGGTGGTGGCCAACTTCGGACTCGGTCCGCAGGCCACCGCCACCACGACCTGGGCCGTATCCGGCTTCGGCCGGGCCCTCGACACCTGGGAGGGCCCCGGCCTGGTCGTGGTGGCGGGCAACCTCTTCGACCTGGAGGCCGCCACCCCGGACACGCCGGCGGCTGAACGGGTGGGGGCGGCGCTGGCCGCCCATCCCCGGCTGGCCGAGGCCCTGCGGACGTTCGCCGGCGGGCCCGAGCGGCGGGTGGTGTGCCTGCCCGGCACCACCGACGCCGCTCTCAGCTCGGACCCCGAGGTCCGCGCCCCCCTGGAGGCGCTCGGCGTCGAGGTGGCGCAGAGCGTCGACCTCGAGATGGCGTCGGTGGCCGGCCCCCGCCGCGTCCGCATCGCCGCCGACGTGCCCGCCGTCGACGTCGTGCCGCGACCGTCGTCGACCACCGCCGCCGTCCTCCTGGCCGCCGCCCAGAACCCGTCCGAACCGTGGCAGGAGGGGATCGACCGACTGGCCGACCCGGCCAGTGTCCAACGCTTCCTCACCTCCCGCCTCCTCTACCGCCGCTTCGCCCGCTTCAGCTGGTGGTTGCTCGTCCCCTTCGCCGTGGCCCTCGTCCTCAGCCTTCCTTTCGTGGCGGACGGCCTCACCCACTTGTTCGTCAACCAACCGCGCACCGTCCGGGCCATCGCCCGGGTCCGCCACGCCTCCTGGGGGACCCGGCTGCTCGTGGCCGGCGTGGTCTGCGTCGTCGAAGTGGTCGTCATGGCCGGCGTCCTCGGCTGGCTGGCCCGCCACGCCTGGCGGACCTTGGGCGGGGGCCGGCTCGACAAGCTGTTCGAGGAGTCGTGGTCCCGGGCCGGCGCCACGGCCAACGACGCCGGCCGCGACGCCGGGCGCGCCCTCGGGACCGAGGGCTATGCCGCCCTCGTCACCGGCGCCACCCTGCAGGCCGAGCTCACCCACCTGACCCCCGGCGTCTTCGCCTGCTCGGGCGCGGCGGGTGACATCGTGGAGGAGCATCCCGGTCGCCTGGGCATGCTGCCCGTCTTCCTCCCCTGCCGGCAGCTGTCGTGGGTGGAGCTCGAGACGGGAGCCGATCTGCACGTCCGGCTGCTCATGGCGCGGGCCGAGATCGCGCCGGCCACCCTCTTGGAGAGAGTGGCCGCCCGCGACCAGCACGTCCACGAACAGCATCCGGTCGTCGTGGCCGCCTATCCCCGCGGGGCCTCGTGGCCCCCCGGTCCCGATCTCGACGCCGTCCGACGCCGGTCCCGCCGGGTCCGGCGCTGGGCATCGGGGGCCATCGCCTTCGCCGGGGTGGTCGACCTCCTGTCGGCCGTCACCCCGCCCTTGCGGGGTCGCCTCCATTTCGTCCTCAACGTGCTGCCCCTCGGCGCCACCCAGGCGGCCGGCGCGCTGGTGGCGCTGGCCGGCATCGGCCTTCTGGCCCTGGCCCGGGGCGTGCGCCGGGGCCAGTACCAGGCGTGGGCCATCTCGTCGGTGGTGCTCGGGCTGACCCTCGTCCTGCACCTGGCGCGCGGCGGGGACCTCGAGGAATCCCTCCTCGCCGCCGGCGTCTTGCTCCTGCTGCTCGTCAACCGGAACGAATTCCGCGCCGCCTCGGACAGGCCGTCGCTGCGCTCGGCCGGCGTCGCCCTGCTGGCCGGCGTGGTCGGCATCACCGTGATCACGAGCGTCGTGGTCGAACTGACCCTGAACTTCGACCTCGACCGGCACCGCCTCAGCCTGTGGCGCTGCGGTCAGGCCGTCGTCGAGCGGCTGGTGGGAATCCGCACCATCGCCCTGCCCGATCGCCTGGACGACTTCCTCGCCCCGAGCCTCCTCACCGTCGGTGTCGGTCTGGCCGTCGTCGCCGTGCTCCTCGCCACCCGCCCCGTGGTCGACCGCCGGCGGTCGGCCGGGCGCGCGGCGGAGACGCGGGCCCGCGACATCGTGAAGCGCCACGGCGAAGGCACCCTCGACTACTTCGCCCTCCGCAGTGACAAGCAATGGTTCTTCCACCGCGACAGCCTCGTCGCCTACGCCATCTACGGCGGCGTCTGCCTCGTCTCCCCCGACACCATCGGACCGCAGGCCGAGCGCGAGCAGGTCTGGGGCGCCTTCCGACGCTTCGCCGACAATCGCGGCTGGGTCGTCGCCGTCATGGGGGGCAGCGAGGACTGGCTCCCGATCTACCGCGCCACCGGCATGCACGAGATCTACATCGGCGACGAAGCCGTCGTCGACCTCGAGAAGTTCTCGTTGGCCGGCGGTCACATGAAGGGTCTCCGGCAGGCCTACAACCGCATCGCCAAGTACGGCTATACCGCCACCTTCCACGATCCGTCCCGCCTCGACCGCGCCACCGCCGTCCGGCTGACCGGGCTCATGTCCCAGAGCCGGCGGGGGGAGTTCGAACGGGGCTTCTCCATGATGCTCGGCCGCATCTTCGACCCCCGCGACGAGGGCCTCGTCCTGTGCGTGGTCACCGCACCCGACGGCGCCCCGGCGGCGCTGTGCCAATTCGTCCCGGCGCGCGGCATCGGCGGCTTCTCGCTCGACCTCATGCGCCGCGACCGCGGCGAACACCCCAACGGCCTCATCGACTTCGCCCTGGTCTCGTCCATCGAGCACTTCCGCGCCGGTGGCCACACGGGGCTCAGCCTCAACTTCGCCGCCCTCCGCTCCATCCTCGAAGGCGAGGGCGACGGAGTGACCCAGCGCGTCGAGCGCTGGGCGCTCAAGAAGATGTCGAGCTTCCTGCAGATCGAGACCCTGTGGCGCTTCAACGCCAAGTACGAACCGCAGTGGCTGCCGCGCTACGTCGTCTACGACACGGCCGAACACCTCGTCCCCGTCGTCCTCGCCATCCTCCGGGCCGAGTCCCTGTCGGAGGTGCCGGTCATCGGACGGATGATCGCCGCCTCCGACCGCCGCGCCCATGCGGGCCTCGACGCCGACGCCGACGCCGGCTCCGGCGCGTCGCTGCTTCCGGGCCCCGACGAGTGCGAACCCTCTCCGGACGCCTCTGCCGACGCCTCTGCCGACGCCTCTCCGGACGTCTCTGCGGACGCGTCTGCCGACGCCTCTGCCGACGTCTCTGCAGACGCCTCTCCGGACGCCGCCCCGGTGCTCGGATCAGCGGTGGGCCCCGAACGTCACTGACCCCCGAACGTCACCGACCCCTGAACGTCACCGAGCCGGGCACACGACGGTCGATGGAGATCCGACGGGCCACGAACGCCGATGCCCTGGCCATCGCCACCGTCCACGTCCGGTCCTGGCAGTCCGCGTACCGGGGCCTGCTCCCCCAGCTCTATCTGGACGAGCTCGATCCGATCACCGGCGCGGAGCAGTGGCGCGAGGTGCTCGGTGCCACCGACTGGCCCACGACCGGCACCCTCGTGCTGATCGACGAGCCGGGCACGGTCACCGGTTTCGCCCATCTCGGTCCGACCGGGGACGATGACGACGACCCGGCGACGGTGGGCGAGCTCCGGACCCTCTACCTCGATCCCCTCGTCTGGCGCGGCGGTGGAGGATCGCTTCTGCTGCACGCCGTCGAGGAACAGATGGGTGATGCCGGATTCCGGGTCGCCACGGCGTGGACGCTCGAGAACAACGCACCGGCCCGCGCCTTCTACGAGCGCAACGGTTGGCGTCCCGACGGGGCCACCAAATTCCACGACTGGGGGGCCTTCCTGGCCACGGACGTTCGCTACCGGTTCGACCTCCCCTGAACGGCTCGGCGCGACTGGCGCTTTCGTTGGCGACTGGCCCTTCGGTCGCTACGGGCGCTTCGGTCGCTACGGGCGCTTCGGTCGCTACGACGGCACCCAATTCGTGGTGGGCGAGGTGAGCCAGCGGAGGACTTGCCGGCGCGTCGTCGGCCCGTGCGGAGCCCATGCCGAGGGGATGGCTCCGGCGTGACGAAGGTAGGCCGCCTCGTCGATGTTGGCCGTCAGCGGATCGGACGTGAGCCCACATCGGGTGGCCTGTGGGTCGATGCCGAAGAGCTGGGCGGCGTTCAAGCCGAAGATGGCCGCCTTCACCTCGTCGGTGAGCACCGGGTAGTGGTAGAGGTCCTGGAACTCGGCGGTGATCTGGAAGGCGCGCATGGCCATGATCTGCGGCTGGGGGCTGCCGTACCAGATGGCATCGGTTCCCCACATCACCCTCTGTTGGCCGACCCGACTGAGCAACTTCCCCAACGCGTGCGCAGCCTGATCGGGTTGGGTAAGGAGCTGGCGCCACATGGTGGCCAAGTCCACCCAGACATTGTCGTTGGGCGGGACGTTGTGACGATCGAGCGCGGTGAGCAGGCTGTCGATCCCCACCGTCGCCGTCGGATCGTAGGGACCCTCGATGTGCGACGGCTCCCAGGCGGCGTGATAAACGACGAAATTCATGTCGGGGAACTGACGCGAGACGGCCACGATGTCGTCGGGATGGTTGAACGCCGGGTCGAAGTTCACGAGCGGAAGGCCCTTGTGCGCCACGAAGACCTTCACACCGAGGTCGTGTGCGTGCTGGACCGTCGGCAGGCCGATGGTCGGGTCCTCGAGCGAGAACCCCTGGGCCGTCGGGCTCCAGGCCGTGTACACCTTGAAGGCGGCGGGAGGACCCGCTTGGACGGCGCCCGACATCTCGTCGAGGATGGCGCCGATGGGTCCGACGTTCGGGGCGATGATGTTCTGGACCAACACCCGGCTCGCCCCCCCGGCGGCCAGCCCGTGGGTGATCTCCTGGGTGCTCAAGGCGTCGGGGAACGGCACCGGTGCGGTCGAGGTGCCCGAGTTGGGGACGTCGCTCAACATGGCCACGGTGGTGTCGCTGGCGAGGAAGAGGTCGTGGAGGTAGCTACCCCGATCGACGCAGTCGAGCTGGGGGTTGTCGGCGCACCCGGCCGGGAGCATGCCGAGGATGAGCCCCACCGTCTCCGGGGCGTTCTGGACCCAGGGACCGGCCGGGATCACATGGTGGGTGTGCACGTCGAAGATGAACTCGCCGTTACCGTTCAGCGCCTGTTGGCAGGCGGCCGTGTCCTCGGGGCTCGGTGTGCCGAAGGTCCCGCCCCGGCCCACCCGGGTCGTCGTGGTCGATCGACCCGCCGCCGTCGATCGGCTGGCCGGGGTGCCACCGCAGCCGGCGAGCTCAAAGGCGGCGAGCGAGGCGGCCACGGCTCCGGCGCTCTGCAGAAAGCGCCGACGGTCGATGTGCAGCCGCCGGGCCGCGTCGTCGATCGCGCCGCGGATCATCTCGTTCGTCGCCCGGTCGCCGGCACCGGCTTCGGCGGGGATGAACTCACCGTTGGACACCGGGCCGGCGGGCAGGGGCAGGGGGGCGAACGTCTGCTCCTGATCTCGTTGCCGACGGGAGAACCGGTCGATCGATGCCACCGGCCCCGAGGCTACGCCCCTGTTCCCTCCGGTGTTCTGCAGACTCCGGCGCGTTCTACAGAGACGTCTTCCGGCGTTCCACAGATAACGGTGCCCGGCGTCTTACAGAACGGCGTCGTGAACCGCCCGAGGAGGACGCGCCCCGGCCGCCTGGACGACCTCCCCCACCGATGCCGTCGAGAGTTCGACGACGGGAAGGGAAGGGTGATCCTCACCGGACACCTCTTCGAGATTTCGGCGCGCCGGTTCCGGCAGGACCATGGTGAGGAGGTAGCCGAGCACAGCCGAGCCACCGGCCACCAGCAACATGCCCCGGAGCCCGATGCTCTTCTCGAGTTGCGGCACCAGGAACACACCGATGAAGGCCCCCAGCTTGCCGATCCCGGCGGCGATGCCGTGGCCGGTGGTCCGCATGTTGGTGGGGAAGAGCTCGGACGGCAAGACGAATGTCGTGGTGTTCGGTCCGAACTCGATGAAGAAGTAGCTCAGTCCGAAGATGAGGAGGAAAGGCGCCACGACGGTCGTCAGAACCGGTATGGCCCCGAGAGCGACGAACGCTGCGGCCATCACCCCGAAGCCGATCAGCTGGAGCCGACGGTGTCCGATCCTGTCCATCTTCGTGAAGGCCAACACATAGCCGGGCACGGCAAAGACCATGAAGATGCCGAGGGTCCACGCCAACTTGGTGATCAGGCTGGCGTGCGGCGCGACGTCCTTCAAGATGGCCGGCAAGGACAGGGTGTTGCCGTAGTAGGCGTAGTCGAAGAGGAACCACGAGCCCGCCGTGCCGAGAAGAAGCATCAGGGTCCGGCGATCGGTCAGGAACCGGCCCAGTCCGATCCGCTCGAATCCCTTCGCCCGGGTGCCCGTCCGAGCCGTGACGACACCTTCCGAGAAGAGGGCCAGCTGACTGGCGGCGCGGGCGGCTTCGCCCTGCACGCGCTCTTGAAAGCGGGGCGATTCGGGCATCTTGACCCGCAGGTAGACGACGCTGGCGGCGGGGACGGCCCCGATGCCGAGCATCAGTCGCCACGTGAGGTCGTGGTCCACACCCGAAGCCAGCAGCAGGAGTCCGACGAGCGGTCCCACGATGAGACCGAGGGCCTGCATGGAGAACACGAGCCCCACCAGCCGGCCCCGGTCGTCTCGGTTGGCGTACTCGCTCATGAGGACGGCCGAGACAGGGTAGTCGCCGCCGATGCCGAGGCCGAGGACGAAACGGGCGATGAC
Organism: Acidimicrobiales bacterium; assembly: GCA_035604075.1. Classification (GTDB taxonomy): domain Bacteria; phylum Actinomycetota; class Acidimicrobiia; order Acidimicrobiales; family UBA8190; genus Palsa-661. The sequence continues at coordinate 92 of DATNJD010000018.1, read as the reverse complement.
GAGCCACCAGAAGCCCGTGGCGAACGCAGAGGCAAGCGCCCCCACGATCATGATCACGGCCACCGCCGCGTACACGCTCTTGCGGCCGAACA
>DATNJD010000017.1:0-3797 GCA_035604075.1 Acidimicrobiales bacterium | reverse complement strand
GCCAGCACGCCACCGCCGAGGGCCGAGCTCTGGTCCATGACCGGTGGTATCTCGCCCATGTCGGCCCAGACCGTCCCGTAGAGGGGATGGTTGTGCACGGCCCAGGCCACGTCGGCGCGGAGCTTGTGCATCTCGAGGTGCAGCGGGATGCCCAGCGGTACCGGCCAGTCGCCTTCCACCACCCGGCCGTCGAGGTCGATGCGCAGCACCTGGGAGGGGCGCAGTTCGGCCCAGGTGATGAGCCATGGGTTGCACAGCAGGGTGCCGTCGCCCATGTTCACGGTGATGTGACCGGCCAGGTGGTCGTTGTACCCCTCGCGCCACAAGGTGCGGGCCAGCACCACCAGCTGCTCGCGCGGCGTGAGGTCGGGGATGAGCTTGTCGGCGGCCGGTGTGAAGTCCATGGGGATCTCCTAGCCCTCGGGCAGGACGCGGTCGGGGAGCGGATGGCGGTACAGGGCGGCGGCGTTCCCGCTGCACATGGCCCGCAGCTCGGCCGCCGGGATATGGCCCCAGTACTTCTCGATGACGGCCTGCGTGTCGGGCCAGGTGCTGTCGCCGTGGGGGTAGTCGACCTCGACCATGACGTGATCGATGCCGATCCGGTGGCGCGTGTCGATGGTGGAGGGGTCGTCGAGGGTGCAGAACCAGAAGTTCCTCTTCAGCACCTCGGCGGGGGGGAGATCACCCCAGACGCGTCCATAACCGGAGCGTTCGACCATGTTGTCGAGCCGGTCGAGCAGCATCGCCACCCAGCCGATCCCGCCCTCGCTCATGGCGATCTTGAGGCCGGGGTGACGCATCGGGTGCTCCGACCACAGCCACTCGGCACAGGCCTGCAGGGACTGCTGCCCGAAGAGGGTGGCCCCCAGTTGCAGGATCGGCGCCCCCGGCGGGCACTGCGGCATCCCCGAACTGCCCACGTGCAACGACACCACCATCTCGGTGTCGACGACGGCTTCGATGATGGGGTCCCAGTGGGCGCGGTCCCACAGCGAGGGTAGGCCGATCTCGTGCGGTCGCTCGGGGAAGGTCATCGAGGTGAACCCCCGCTCGGCGTTGCGGCGGATCTCGGCCACAGCCCACTCGGGGTCGGCGAGATAGGTGATCCCGAGGGGGACGATCCGCGTCGGGTGCACCTGGTACCAGTCCTCGTAGAGCCAGTCGTTCCAGGCCCTGATACAGGCCAGTCCGAGCTCGCGGTCACGGGCGTTGAAGAACACCCGTCCGCAGAAGCCGGTGATCTGGGAGGGGAAGTTGACCGACGCCCACACACCGTTGATGTCCATGTCGCGCACGCGGGCCTCGATGTCGTAGCAGCCGGGCCGCATCTGGTCGAAGCGGAACGGCTCCAGGCTGTATGTCTCCGGTCGCCGTCCGGCCACCGCGTTCATGCCCACCTGGGTGTAGCGCTCGCCCTCGAACTCCCACACCTGATGGCCTTCGGGGGTCTCGACGATCCTCGGTGCCCGGTCGGCCAGCGGGGCGGGGAGCCGCCCCACGAAGGTGTCGGGAGGCTCGACGACGTGGTCGTCGACCGAGATGACGGTGGCGAAGACCGGGCGCGGGTCGGGGTCGGGGAGAAAGAGGGCGTCGTCGGTCACTGTCGGAGTCCGAGCGTCTCGACGGCCTGCCGGCGGAGCATGAACTTCTGGATCTTCCCCGTCACCGTCATGGGGAAGGCGTCGACGGTGAACACATGGCGGGGCACCTTGAACCGGGCCAGCCGCTCCCGGCAGAACGAGCGGATCTCGTCGGCCGACACCTCGGACCCGGCAACGGCGATGACGAAGGCGGCGAGCTCCTCGCCCAGCCGCTCGTCGGGGATACCGACGACTTGGGCCGATTCCACGGCCGGATGGGTGAAGAGCAGTTCCTCGATCTCCCGGGGGTAGATGTTCTCCCCGCCCCGTATCACCATGTCGGTCAACCGGCCCACCACGCTCACGTTGCCGTCGTCGTCCATGGTCCCGAGGTCGCCCGTGTGCATCCACCCGTGGACGATGGCGTCGGCGGTGGCCTCGTCGTCGCCCCAGTAGCCGGGCATGACCAGATAGCCCCGGGCGCAGATCTCGCCGCGCTCGCCCCGCCCCACCACGGCGTCGGTGGCGGGATCGGTGATCTTGATCTCGGTGTGGGGGAGGGCCGACCCCACCGTGGTGGTGCGGATCTCGAGGGAGTCGGAGGGTCGGGTGAGCGTCGACACCGGGGCCGTCTCGGTCATGCCGTAGGCGATGGTCAGATCGGCCACGTGCATCTCGTCGACCACCCGCCTCATGACCTCGATGGGACACGGGGCCCCCGCCATGATCCCCGTCCGCAGCGTCGTCAGGTCGAATTCGGCGAAGCGGGGATGGCCGAGCATGGCGATGAACATGGTGGGCACGCCGTAGATGCTCGTACACCGCTCCCCGGCCAGAGCCTCGAGGGTGGCCAGCGGATCGAAGGCCTCGGCCGGATAGACCATGGTGGCACCGGTGGCGAGACAGCCCAGATTGCCGATCCCCATCCCGAAGCAGTGGTAGAGCGGAACGGGGATGCAGACGGCGTCGGCCTCGGTGTAGCCGAGCTGATGGCCGAGGATGGCGGCGTTGTTGACCACGTTGTGGTGGGTGAGCGTGGCACCCTTCGGGCTCCCCGTCGTGCCGCTCGTGAATTGGATGTTGACCGGATCGTCGGGGTCGCACCGGCGCTCGCGGGCGGCGACCTCGGCCGGGTCGATGCCGTCACCGGCGTCGAGCATGTCGGACCACGTGAGGTCGGCGGGCTCACCGCCGGGGACGGGTCCGTCCGTGGCGACGGCGATCAGCCGCTCGAGAGACGGGCAGGTGCTGCGGACGTCCTTCACCATGGCGAAGTAGTCGACGTCGCGGAAGCCGGGCACGGCGACGAGGACACGCACCCCCACCTTGGTGAGGGCGTAACCCAGTTCGCCCGAGAGATAGGCGGGATTGATGTTGACGAGGATGGCGCCCACCATGGCGCTTCCGAGTTGGAGTTCCGTCCATTCGCTGCAGGCCGGGGCCCAGACCCCCACCCGGTCACCGGGCTCGACGCCGACGGCCACGAGGCCCCGGGCCACCCGGTGGGCGCGTGCGGCCAAGTCCGACCAAGTCAGTCGCAGGCCCTGGTGACGGCTGACGAGGGCGAGCCCGTCACCGCTCGAAGCGGCGCGCCGCTCGAGCATCCGCCCGATGGTGTCTCCCGAAAGCGGCGCCTCGGCGATGCCTGAGACGTAGGAAAGCTGCATGGCCGTCCCCCTCACGGCCCAGGATAGGTCCGGCGAGGCGCGTCCCGTGGTGCCGCGCTCCCCCCGGAAAAGTCACGCGCCGCGGTGTACCGTCGGCCGGCGTGACCGCTCCCTGGTTGGACGATGCCTGTGGCCTGGTCGACGCCTTCCGTCGGAAGGAGATCTCTCCGCCGGAGGCGCTGGCGGCCTCGATCGAGGCCATCGAGGGGTCGTCTTTGAACGCCTTCAGCGATACCGACTTCGATCGGGCCATGGAGGTGGCGAAGGGAGCCGACGTGACGCTCCCCTTCGGCGGGGTGCCCTTCGGGGTGAAGGAACTGGAGCGCGTGGGCGGCTGGCCGTACACCGAGGCCTCGACCCTCTTCCGGGACCGGATGTCGGACGACGACCAGACCTCCATCGCCCGGCTGCGCGCCACGGGGGCGGTGTTGGCCGGCCAGACCGCGGCCAGCGAATTCGGCGGGATCAACTGCACGTCGACCGAATTGCACGGCACCACCCGCAACCCCTGGGATGCCGAGCGGACGCCGGGAGGCTCGTCGGGGGG
>DATNJD010000016.1:0-2117 GCA_035604075.1 Acidimicrobiales bacterium | reverse complement strand
CCCGCTGGCCCGTCGGCGCCGCCATAGGTGCCGGGGTCGGTTGGACGCTGCGCTCTGTGCTGCAGCCCACGACCTCGCGTCGCGTGGTCGGACGCCTGGAGGCACTGGCCACGTGGATCGAGGCGCTCCGAGACAGCGTGGCTGCCCATCGGGGTCTGCTCGCCGCCATCGAATCGACCGTCGGCACCGCCCCCGATCTGGTCAAGGCAAACGTGGCCGGCCTCGTGGCCCGCATCGAGAGCGGCACCCCGCTCGACAAGGCCCTGTACGCCTTCGCCCAGGAACTCGGCGACGCCGCCGTCGATGAGGCCATCGCCCCGCTCATCCTGGCCAGCCGTTTCGGAGGATCGGACCTCCAGCACCTTCTCGCCACCGCCGCGGCCAACACCCGCGACCAGATCGCGCTGTGGCAACGCACCGAAGTCGCTCGGGCCCGACCGCGCCGTGACATGCGCCTCGTGATCGCCGTCACGTTGGCCTTCACCTTCGGCATCCTCGTGATCGGCCATGGTTACTTCCGGCCCTTCGGTACTCCTGCCGGCCAGATCGCACTCCTGGTGGTGGCGTCTCTGTTCGCGGCCGGATTCGCGGCCATGAACCGTCTGTCGCGCCCGGTACCGATGCCTCGTCTGTTCGACGGCGACGCCACGTTCGACACCAAGACAGTCGACGCCGCCACATTCGAGCAGGCGGGGAAGTAGATGGTGCTCGTCATCGTCGCCGGGCTTGGGGTCGGTGTCGGGCTCGGTGCCGTGCTGTGGGGCTTGTTTCCGCCCCCGCTCACCCTCCGAGCCTCGCTGGCACGCCTCACCGGCGAACACGTCCCTGCCCCCGTTGTTCTGACCCAAGGGGTCGGTCGGGCCAGACAGATCTGTGCTCGGGTCCTCGACACCAACATCCGCAAGGTGCCCCGCCTGGCCGAGTTCGTCCTTCCCGATCTGGCCATCACCGGCACGCCCACCGAGACGTTCGCCGTGAAGGTCGTCGGCTACGGCGCCGGCCTGGCGCTGCTCGGCCCGGTGCTGTGGGCCGCCATGGCGGCTGTCGGTGTCCACCTCGGCTTCGAGCTCCCCGCTGTGGCCATGCTCGTGCTGGGTGGGGTCGGCGCGGTGACCCCGTTCTTCGATCTTCACACCGCGGCGCAGCGACGTCGACGGCACTTCTGCCACTCATTGTCGACCTACGCGTCGCTGGTGTCGATGGCCATGGCGGGGGCGATGGGCTGGTCGAGCGCCCTGGAGGTCGCCGCCGGGGTGTCGCCCAGCGACTGGGCCATGACCGAGATCGCCCAAGCGTTGCTGTGGGCCGAGGCCTATCGCAAGCAGCCGTGGGAAGGACTCGACCGCCTCGCCGATCGCTTCAACCTTCCCGATCTCGCCGATCTGGCCCGGTCCATGGCCCAGGCCGGCGATGGAGCGCGCATCCGTGACTCTCTGGATGCCAAAGCCAGTTCGCTGCGCCTCAAGGAGACGGCCGCGCTCGAGGACGCCGCCGCGGCCACGACCCAGAAGATGCTCCTCCCCGGCGTGCTGCTCATGGCCGGCTACGGGCTCCTCGTCTTCTATCCCGCCCTCGCCGCCTTCACCGGCGCTCACATCTGATCTCCTCACCCACCAACCACCGAAAGGAACCCAATGCGAACCCAGAGATCCACTGTTCGCCTCATTGGAATACCGATCAAGCAGATGGTGCAGTCCGTGGCGGAGTCCATCACGGCGGCCGTTAGTTTCCTGCGCGCCTACTTCGCGGCGCGCCTCACCCCCATCCTCGGCGATGAGGCCGGCGAGATCGCGTCGTGGGTCGTCGTCACCGCCCTCGTCGTGGCTGCGGCCATCATCATCGTGGGCATCGTCGTGACCAAGCTCACCACCACGGCCACCAACATTCAGACCCCGTGACCAGCTTGGCCCCGGCGGGGAGGCGGCTGGGCCGGCCTCATCGGCAGCGCCGAGGGGAGGATGGGTTGGCGGAGTTCGTGGTCTGCCTCCCGGCCTTCTTTCTCCTCGTCATCGCCGGCATCCAGTTCGCCCTGTGGTCCCACGCCAGCCACCTGGCGCGTGCCGCCGCCGAACAGGGGAGTCAGGTCGCCTCGGGCTTCGGCTCCACCCCCGACGCCG
>DATNJD010000015.1:0-2330 GCA_035604075.1 Acidimicrobiales bacterium | reverse complement strand
CGGCGTCGGTATCCGGGTCGTCTCGGAGCAGCGCCAGGGGTTCGCCTACGCCGGGACCCTCGACGAATCGGTCATCGCCGAGACGCTGGCTGAGGCGCGCGACAACGCCACCTTCGCCACGCCCGACGAACACCTGGGTCTGGCCCGCCCCGACGCCGTGGCACCGGCCTCGCTCGATCTGTGGGACGACGCCCTCGGCTCCCTGCCGACGAGCGCCAAGGTGGACATGGCCCTCGAGCTCGAACGACGGGTACGGGGCGGCGACCCCCGTGTGCGCCAAGTGGACGCGGCGGACTACGGGGACATGGCGGCCGAGTCGGCCATCGCCACCTCGACGGGCATCACGGCCACGGCCCGGCGCACCATCTGCAGCCTGTCGGTGTCGGCCATCGCCGGCGAGGGCACCGACAGCCAGACCGGCGTGGGTTTCAGCGCCGGACGCGGACCCGGCGATGTCGACGCCGACCACGCCGCCCATGACGCCATCGAGCGGGCCACGCGGATGATCGGGGCCAGCAAGGTGAAGTCGGGGCGCTGTGTGGTCGTTCTCGACTCACGGGTCACGTCCACCTTGTTGTCGATCATCTCCTCGGCCTTGTCCGGTGAGGCGGTGACCAAGGGTCGCTCGATCTTCGCCGGTCGTATCGACGAAGAGGTGGCGTGCCCTCTGGTGACCCTCGTCGACGACCCCACCGACGCCCGGGCCTTCGGTGCATCGACGCACGACGCCGAAGGCCTGGCCTGCCGGCGAAACGTGCTCATCGATGCCGGTATCCTGCGCCGCTTCGTCTTCGATACCACGTCGGCGCGTCGGGCGGGCACGGCGTCGACGGCCTCCGCCGTTCGGGGCGGCTACGCCACCACGCCGACGGCCGGGTGCCGGGCCCTGTTGCTCGCCCCCGGGCCACTCGGGGCCGACGAGATCCTCGCCCACGTGGGGGAAGGGTTCTTCGTGCAGTCGGTCACCGGCGTCCATTCCGGGGTGAACCCGGTGAGCGGGGATTTCTCGGTGGGGGCGGAGGGGCTCATGATCCGCAACGGAGTCCTGGCCGAACCGGTACGCGAGGGGACGATCGCTTCGACGTTGCAGCGGATGCTCCAGGAGATCGTCCATGTCGGCAACGACGTCGAATGGCTGCCGGGCCTGGCGGCCGGTCAGACGCTGGCGGTTGACGGGATGGTGCTGAGCGGCGCGTAGGTCACGGCGCCGCCGGCTCCGGTGTCGGTCACGGCGCGGCCGTCTCCGGCAGGCGCGCCGGCGTCTCTACGAGGCGGCCGCCGACGAACCGGATTTTCCGGATGAACCGGATTTTCCGGATGGGGTGCTCGACTTCTCGGATGTCGATCCGCTCTTCTTCGACGGGCCCTTGTCGTTCGCACCGGAGCCCGAGGAGCTGTCGGACGACGTCTTCTCCTTGGCCGAGCCGGCTCCGTCTTTGGCCTTGTCCGACGCCGCCCCGTCGGATGCCGTCGTCGTCGACGGCTCCTTGGCCGACGACGATTCCTTCGCCGCCGGCCGACTGTCGTTCTTGTAGAAGCCGCTTCCCTTGAAGACGACCCCGATGGAGCCGAAGACCTTGCGCAACGCGCCACCGCACGCCGGGCAGGTGGTCAGAGGATCTTCGCGAAACGACTGGACGACCTCGAGATGCTCGCCGCAAGACCGGCACGCGTATTCATACGTCGGCATCCGCTCTTGTCCCTTTCCGTGATTGGCACTCTCGCCCTCTGAGTGCCAAGTCTACCGTTCAGGACAGAACCCGGATGCCGTAGGGCCACATGACGAAACCCTGGTCACGTAGAATACGGAGGTGCCCGCCGACCGTAGCCTGACCCACCTCGACCCTCTCGGGGGGGCCCGCATGGTGGATGTCACCCCGAAGGAACAGACCCACCGTCGAGCCCTGGCCCGGTGCCGGGTGATGATGGCCCCGGAAACCACGGCCAAGGTGGCCAGCAATGCCATCACCAAGGGGGACGTGCTGGGCACGGCTCGGATCGCCGGCATCCAGGCGGCGAAGAAGACCCCCGATCTGATCCCGATGTGTCACCCCCTCCTGGTGGGGGCCGTCCACGTGAATTTCACCATCGGCGATGACTTCGTCGAGGTCGAGGCCGAAGTCGAGACGGTCGACCGGACCGGTGTCGAGATGGAGGCGTTGACGGCGTGTGCCACCGCGGCGTTGACGATCTACGACATGTGCAAGTCGGCCGACCGCACCATGAGCATCGGTGAACTGGCTCTGTGGGAGAAGACGGGCGGCAGCACCGGAACCTGGCGGCGACCCGCCCTGTAGATCACGTCGGGGCCGACGTCGCGGAAGACCTGG
>DATNJD010000014.1:0-2593 GCA_035604075.1 Acidimicrobiales bacterium | reverse complement strand
AAACCAGGTGGCGGGAACCGGTTCCGGTCACTTCTACAACAGCACGCTTCCTGGCGATCTTCCCTGCGGGGGGGCACAACATCCTCACAACGTCGGTTTCGCCCCAGGTGGGACCGGCCGTGAAGGCCCCGACTCTCGCTGTCAGGCCCGCTCAGCCCCGGGAGAGGCGGCCGAACCGGTCGGAACCGGCGCCCGCTCCCGGGTAGGAGTCCGCGGGGACCGCAGGACGGGCACGAGGGCGCTCGGGCAGATGTCGGCCAGGAGACAGGCCTCACATTTGGGCCGGCGGGCCACGCAGACGCTGCGGCCGTGGAGGATGAGACGCAGACTGAAGGCTCCCCAGTCTTCGGGGGGCAGCAGCGCGCCGACTTCGGTCTCGACCTTCACGGGATCGGTCTGCTCGGTGAGCCCCAACCGGCGGACGATCCGGCCGACATGGGTGTCGACGGGGAGCCCGGGGAGTCCGAAGGCAACACTGCGGACCACGTTGGCCGTCTTGCGACCGACACCGGGCAGTGTGACGAGGTCGCGCATCTCGGGCGGGACCTCGCCCCCGTAGTTCTCGACCACGGCCTGGGCCATGCCCAGGAGACTGCGGGTCTTCGCCCGGAAGAAGCCGGTCGAATGAATGAGCTCCTCGACATCGGCCGGCGACGCCGCGGCCAGGGCCTCGGGCGTCGGATACGCGGCGAAAAGAGCCGGTGTGACCATGTTGACCCTCTGGTCGGTGCTCTGGGCCGAGAGGATCGTGGCCACGAGAAGCTGAAACGGTCCGTCGTGCCGCAGGGCACACAAATCTGCCGCCGAACCCGGGTACTCGCCGGCCAACCGGGTGGAGACCTCCCGGGCGCGGCCGCGGAGGCGACGGGGAACGGCCATGTCGGTGAGCCTATCGAGTCGTCGTTCGGTCGCCTCGGCCCCAGTAGCGTGCCCCTGGTGCATCTCGTCGAGGTGAAGCGACGTATGGGCGAGTCCGACATCGCCGAGGTGGCGGAACTTCTCCACGATGTGACCGCCGCCGACGGACACCGCCCGTTGGGAGAGCACAAGTGGCTCGACCTGGTGCACGGGGGCCGGACGGGCTTCGCCGGGTTCGTCGCCCGCGACGGCTCTGAGGGCCCGCTGATCGGGTACGCCCAGTTGAGCCGAGGGCACAACACATGGGGTGTCGAGGTCGTGATCCGGCCCGATCACCGCCGGCCCGGTCACGAGGTGGGGACGAACCTGCTCGACGCCGCCCTCGACGAGGTGCGCCGCCTGGGCGGTGGCCACGTGCATCTGTGGGTGCCCAAGCCCACGGCCGAGACCGACGCCATGGCCAACGGGTCCGGTTTGCGGCGCGGTCGCGACCTCTACCAGATGCGCCGGGCCCTTCCCGTGGAGGACGAGAGCCCCCGTGTGGACACCCGACCGTTCGAGCCGGGGGCGGACGAAGGGGCCTGGCTGACGGTGAACAACCGAGCCTTCGCCTCGCATCCCGAGCAGGGCGACTGGAACCTGGACACGCTCCTCGAGCGGGAGGCCGAGCCGTGGTTCGATCCTCAGGGATTTCTCCTGTACGAGCGGGACGGGCGCCTCGCCGCCTCGTGCTGGACGAAGGTGCACCGGGACGAGGTGCCCCACATCGGGGAGATCTACGTGATCTCGGTCGACCCCGACTTCCAGGGTCTCGGGCTCGGACGGGCCCTCGTGCTGGCCGGCCTCGACTATCTGACGACCCGGGGCCTGACGGTGGCCATGCTCTACGTCGACGCCGCCAACGAGACGGCAGTGGCCCTCTACCGCCGTCTCGGCTTCGCCGTCGACCACGTCGACCGGGCCTACACGGGCGACATCTCCCCGCCCCGTTGAGGGACCTTCATCACCGGCACCTCCTGTCACTCGAACCACTCCCATCCCGGGGAGCCACGATCACCCCGGGGGGAGTAACGCCCTATCTCGAGGCAACGTTGGGACCTAGACTTGCCTTACTCGGGGGTGGCGTAGATGTGGCGGAGGGGTACACCGGTAGCTAGTGGCCTGCCTAATTGCAATTCTGGTTGCAATTCTGGCGGAGCGACGCGGTCGGGGCGCCACCCTGATCGGCGCCATGCCGGCACGCGTCTGCACCTGATGACCGCGGTCGTGATCCTCGGCTCGGTGTTGGCCGGCGTGGCCGGGTCGGCGCAGGCGGCGTCACCGAAGCCTCCCAAGCCGGTCATCACGCACTACGTCGCCAGCCCGCCGGCGGTGCCGTACACCGGCGGCACGGTCACCGTGTCGGCCACGGTGGCCGGCGCCTCACCCTGCGTTTTCTCGACCACCAGCCCTGAGGTGACGGGCCTGCCGGCGACGGTGGCGTGCGACTCGGGGACCGCCTCCACCATCGTGGTCGTCGGCAACAACACCGGGAGGAGTAGCGAGCGCCTGAAGATACGGCTGACCGCCGACGGCGTTGCCGCCGACACGGCGGCGGTGACGACGATCACCGTCGGACCCCCGCCCCCGAAGCCCACCATCTCCAACTTCGCCACAGCCCCCGACCCCGTTCCCTACACCGGGGGAGGCGTCACGCTGTCGGCGTCCGTGACCGGCGCCACGAAGTGCACGTTCT
>DATNJD010000013.1:0-2851 GCA_035604075.1 Acidimicrobiales bacterium | reverse complement strand
TCCGGCGTGACCAGGCCCGCCGAGCCGGCGGCGGCGACCACGACGTCGCCCGTGCGGACGATGGCCGCCAGATCATCCACGCCCGTGTGGACCACGGTGACCGCGGCGTTGCAGCCAGGTCGCTTCAGGGCGAGCAGGAGGGCGAGGGGCCGACCGATGGTGAGGCCGCGGCCGATCACCACCACGTGCCGACCCTCGACGGCCACGTCGTAGGCGGCGAGGAGCTCGACGATGCCGGCCGGGGTGCACGGCAACGGGCCGGGCGTGCCCAGGACGAGGCGACCGAGATTCTCCGGGTGCAGTCCGTCGACGTCTTTTCGCGGGTCCACGGCGAGCAGGGCCGACTCCTCGTCGAGACCGCCGGGGAGCGGAACCTGGACCAGGTAGGCGTGCACGGCCGGATCGGCGTTGAAGCGGGCGATCACCGCTTCGAGCTCCTCCTGACTGGTCTCGGCGGGGAGGTGCTCGTGGACCGAGACGATGCCCACCTCGGCACAGTCGGCGTGCTTCATGGCCACGTAGCGGGCACTGGGGGCGTCGCCGCCGACCAGGATCGTCCCGAGACCCGGATGGATCCCCGTCCGGCGCAGCGCATCCACGGCCTCGGCCACCTCGGCCCGGATACGGGCCGCCACCGCCTCACCGTTCAGGATCTGGGCCGCCATGTCGCTCAGTGCCTGAAGTGGCGTTCGCCGGTGAGGACCATGGCCATGCCGTGTTCGTCGGCCGCCGTCACCATCTCGGCGTCACGGACCGAACCCCCGGGCTGGATGACCGCTGCCACCCCCGCCCCGGCCAGCACGTCGAGGCCGTCGCGGAAGGGGAAGAAGGCGTCGCTGGCGGCCGCTGCGCCCACGGCCCGGGGCCCGGCTTTGCGCACGGCGATCTCGGACGCCTCGACCCGGCTCTGCTGTCCGGCACCGATGCCGACGGCCTGACCGGCGGCGGCCACCACCACGGCGTTGGAGGAGGTGAGGGCGCACACCCGCCAGGCCAGCTCGATGTCGCGCCACTGTTCCGCCGTCGGGGCCTGCTTGGTCGCCACCTGCCACTGTGACCGCGTCGTCTCGAACCGGTCGGCGTCCTGCACCAGGTAGCTCCCGCCCAGGCTGCGCAACTGCAGCGGGGCCGCGACGTAGGGCGGGGCCTCCAGGATCCGGGTGACCCGGCGACGGGCCACCAAGATGTCGACGGCCTCGTCCTCCCAGGCCGGGGCCACGATGACGTCGGCCTGAGGTCCCTCCGCCACCAGCCGCGCCACCGCCGCCGTGCCGGGCCCCCCGAGGGCGACGACACCACCGAAGGCCGAGAGCGGGTCACATGCGAGCGCCCGGGAGTAGGCGCCGCCGAGATCACCGGCCAGCGCCGCGCCGCAGGGATTGGCGTGCTTGATGATGGCCACGGCGCACTCGTCCGGCGACGCCAATTCGTGGACCAGCCGCCAGGCGGCGTCGGCGTCGAACAGGTTGAGGTACGACAACGCCGTCCCGGCCCGCTGGACCACCCCGTCCCACCACGTCGGCTGGCCCAACGCCCGGTAGCGGGCCCCGCTCTGATGGGGGTTCTCCCCGTACCGCAGATCCTGGGCCCGTTCGAGAGCGAGATGCACGGTGGGTGGGAGCAGCGCCGCCTCTCCTCCGGGACCACCCCCGTCGAACCAGCCGACGATGGCGGCGTCGTACGACGCCGTGTGGGCGAAGGCGGCGCGGGCCAGCCGACGGCGGGTGTCGGTTGACAACGAGCCCGCCTGGCGCAGCTCGGCCAGGACGGCCCCGTACTCGGCCGGGTCCACGACGACGCCGACGTGGGCGTGGTTCTTCGCCGCCGCCCGGACCATGGTGGGACCACCGACGTCGATCAACTCGATGGAGGGATCGGACGAGAACGGGTAGAGATTGCAGACCACGAGGTCGATCACGTCGATGCCCTGGTCGCCGAGTTCGGTCATGTGCTGGGGCTGCGAGCGGTCGGCGAGGATGCCACCGTGGATCTTCGGATGCAGCGTCTTCACCCGACCCCCGAGCATCTCGGGGGCACCGGTGAGTTCGGCCACCTCGGTATGGGCGATACCGGCGTCACGCAGCGCCCGGGCGGTGTTGCCGCTCGCCACCAGTTCCCACCCCAGATCCACGAGACCGGAGGCGAACTCGTCCAGACCGGTCTTGTCGTACACCGAGAGCAGCACCCTCATCGGGTGCGGCTCCCGTGACTGTGCAGGAACTCCACGGAGCCGACGTTAGAACACCACCGGCACCTCCGATTCACGGCGTCGGCCCGGCCGGCACGGGTACCACCGACCCCGTCGCCGCGTCGACCCTCGGGACCACCATGGGCCGGTCCGTCACGTCGGCGAACGCTGCGTGGTGAGCGACGACATGTAGAGACGGATGGCGCGGGGGTAGAGCTGCCTCTCGACTTCCTTGATCCGCTCGTGCAGGGTGGCGGCGGTGTCGTCGGGCCGGACGTCCACCTCCTGTTGGGCCAGGATCGGCCCCGCGTCCATGTCCAATGTGGCCAGGTGCACGGTGCACCCGGTGACCATGGCCCCGGCGGCGAGGGCATCCTCGACGGCGTGCCAGCCGGGGAATTCGGGCAACAACGCCGGGTGGGTGTTCAGGATCCGGCCGTCGTAGGCGGCGTGGACGGGTGCGGTGAGGACCGTGCCGAATCCCGCCATCACCACCAGATCGACGTCGTGGTGCTCGAGGACCTCGACGACCCGGCGCGTAAAGGCGTCGCGGGCGAACTCGTCGCCGAAACCACCGAAGGTCCGGCGGTCGACGAGCTCCGACGCCACATGATGGTCGGCCGCGATCTCGAGGCCCCGGCAGGGCCGGTCGGCCACCACGAC
>DATNJD010000012.1:0-4962 GCA_035604075.1 Acidimicrobiales bacterium | reverse complement strand
CATGACCCTCTACGGCTACGCCGACAACTCACCTCCGGGGACCGCCATCGCCCATCCGTGCGGGAGCCGAACCGGGGCAGGCGGGACCGGCACGTATGCCGATCCGGTGACCTTCGCCACCGACGTGAAGGAATTGCCGTGGTGCGAAATCATCTACGTTCCCTATATGGAGCGGTACTTCATCCACGAAGACGAGTGTTCGGAGTGCGACCGTGGCTGGAAGACGTCCCACCTCTACCGCTTCGACATGTGGGCCGGTGGTGACGCCGCCTCGGTCCACCAACCGGAGAGGCGGGCTCTCCTGCGCTGCGAGAGCAACTGGACGCGGGCCGACTCGCTGAAGGACAAGAACAATCCCACGATCACCTTGGATCCGCCGTCCGACCTACCGGTGACCACGACGCCCATCTTCTCGCCCCCGGGAACCTGTTGGAGGGGGCCCTAGCGGCGAACCCCCTCAGTCGACCCAGCCGTCTCGCGACATGGGCATGCCGCTCGACCCGTCGGCTGCCGGCACGACACCGAGAACCTGGTGAATGCCGAGGCCCCCGTCGTCGAAACCGACGGCGGAGCCGGCCATGTAGAGACGCCACACCCGGGCCCGGGCGGCACCGACCAACGAGAACGCCTCGAGCCAGCGGGCCTCGAGGTTGGCCACCCACGCGTGCAGGGTCTGCACATAGTGCTCCCGCAGGGACTCCACGTCCCGAATCTCGAAGCCGGCCCGTTGCATGGCCACCAGGACCCGACCGACGTCCTGGAGCTCGCCGTCGGGGAAGACGTAGCGTCCCACGAAGGAACGGGCCGAGATCTCCGAACCTCCTTGGGAGGAGATGGCGTGGTTGAGCAGGCGGCCGGTGGGGCCGAGCAGCCCGTGGAGGATGCTGAAGTACCGATCGATCTGAGCCGACCCGACGTGTTCGAACATGCCGACCGAGGAGATGGCGTCGAACCGTTCGCGGCGCAGATCGCGGTAGTCCTGCAACCGGATCTCGATCCGGTCGGACAGACCGGCGTCCTCCACCCGCCGCCGCGCGTACCGCGCCTGGGCCGAGCTCAGGGTGACACCGACCACGCGGGCGCCGTGACGAGCGGCGGCGTGGATCGCCATCGACCCCCACCCGCAACCGACGTCGAGAAGTCTGGCGTCGGGTGTCTGATCGAGGCCCAATTTGCGGCAGATCAGCTCGTGTTTGGCCCGTTGTGCCTCTTCGAGGCTGGCGTCGCCGTGGGCGAATCGGGCACAGGAATAGGTCATGCTCGGACCGAGGACGAGAGAGTAGAAGTCGTTTCCGACGTCGTAGTGATGACTGACGGCCTGGGCATCTCGTTCGGGAGAATGGAGCCGGCCCCGGGGACGGGCTTCCTCGGCCGGAGGCGGCGGGGGAAGACGCAGCACACCCAACCGCCGCGCTCCGTTCAGCGCGGCGGGAAGGGCGGTCGTCCCGAGCCGCCAGAGATCCTTGGCCGAGGTGTCGGCCAAGGCCCGCAGCGTGGCGAAGATGTCGCCGTCGATCTCGATGTCTCCCGCCACGAAGGCCCGGGCCAGGCCGATCTCCCCGGGGGCCCACAGGATCCGGCGCACGGCATCGACCGAGTGGACGTGCACCACGGCCGCGATGGCCGACGGGGTCTCGGTCGGCTCGATGGACGAGCCGTCCCAGAACTCGAAGCGCAGGGGAACGGTGCCGTCGAGGAGTCGGACGATGAACGGCCTGAGGGCATCGGCGGCCCGTCGTCGTGTCCCCGCCGCCCGCAGCGCGAGCGCGTCGGGCACGGGTCGGTGAGCGTCCCGAGGCGCGGTGCCGGCGGCGGAATGGCGCATGCGCCTCGAGCGGGCGGGGGCGGGTGTACGCATGGGATGTCCTCCTCCATGCTCCGGCGCCATGGCGTGGCGCGATAGTGCGGGGTCGAACAGCAGCGCCGGTCAGTGGATGTTGGCCACCGCGGCGATGAGCAGGCCGAGGACGAGCAGGGATCCGGCCCGCCGGGTGTGGACGAAGGCGACGGCGGCGAACCACAGCGGCCAGACGGGGAAGTTGGCCGGGGGTTCGTCCGGGCGCGGCTGATTGAGCGCCTTCCATGAGGGCACCAACTTGGTCACGGCCAAGAGGCTCAAGAGCGAGGGCCAGGGCAGCGCCCTCACGGCCACGCAGGCGATCACCGTGACGTAGAAGGCGACCATCAGCCCCTTGGTGGCCGTCCGGGCGCGGGCCTCGCCCAGGATGACGGGCAGGGTCTTGATGCCGAGGGGGGCGTCGAAGGGCGCCTTGTCGATGTGCTTGCCCATGAGGACGGCGGTGCAGAGCAGGCCGTAGGGGACCGACGCCGCCACGATCTCCCACGGGAGGTGACCGATGGCGGCGTAGTAGGTGCCGCAGGTCATGAGCGGACCCCAGACGAGGAAGACGTCCGGTTCGCCGAGGCCGCGCTTCTTGAGACGCAGCGGCGGGGCGGTGTAGGCGAAGCTCAGGGCGAAACCGGCCAGGGCGAAGGCCACGATCGGCCAGCCGCGATAGACGGCCAGGACGATGAGGATGGCCAAGTCGAGGACGTTCACCACCAGCGCCCCAGTGGCCAGGCCCTTCTTGCTGATCATCCCCGACAGCACCGGATGCGGGGCATACAACGCACGCGGATACGTCGACGTGTCGAGACCCACCTCCACGTCGAAGAGATCGTTCATGAGGTTGTTGGCCGTGTGGGCCAGGATGAGACCGGCGAAGGCCAGGATGAGAAGGCCGGGGCGGAAGTCGGGCCGGCGCACGGCCAGCAGCGTGGCCACGGCCCCGGCGACCAAGGTCATGGGCAGCACGGCGGCCCGGGTGAGAACCAGCCAGCGCGAGACCGGATCGAGCGGACGTCCCGACGGTGGGTTGGTGGTGCGCAGGACTTCCTGCCACGCCGACAACCGGCTCTGGACGGCGGCTCCCTCGGCGGGCGGGCGGACGTCGGTCACAGCCCGCATCGTACCGACGGGACCGGCGCGTGAACCAGAGCCGGCACCGCTCGTGCCTGGGACGGCGCCATTCGTGCTCAGGGGGGGCTGTGGTAGAAATTCAGCCATGTCAGACACGGCGGACCACGACCACGTCATCGATACCGGCAAAGGCACCTTCGACCTGAGCGAGCTCGGACACCTGATGCCCGGGATGGCCGAGATCATGCCTCTGGTGGGGGCCCGAATCTGGAAGTGCTACTACGCCGGCCAGGCCCACAACCAGGCGCTGGCCCGGTTCCAGTTGAAAGAAGCCCGAGGTCTGATGGAGAAGGGCGCCTTCCTGCGTCCCAAGTACAACGAGAACATGGACAAGTTCATCAACGAAGAGGTGGCCATCGTGGCCAAGAGCATCGAGTCGGAGGACTGGGACGCCTTCGAGTCGGCCTTCCACGCCATGATCGATGCCGCCAACGCCTACCACGACGTCTACGACAAGTCCTTCCTCAAGTGGAAGATCCCGGATCAGCCGCCACCTGACCTGGACATGACACCCCGGCGATAGTCGCCCACGTGCCGCCTGCAGAGGCATCCGAGAAGGCCCTCGCCGGCCGGACCGCGGTGGTCACCGGCGCGTCCAGCGGTATCGGCCGGGCCATCGCCGAGACCTTCGGCGCCGCCGGGGCCCACGTCGTCCTCGGTGGGCGCACACCCGGGCCGATGGCCGAGTCGGTGGCCAAGATCTCGGCCGGTGGTGGGAGCGGCGAAGCCCACGTCCTCGACGTGCGCAAGGTGCAGGAGATGCGGGCCTTCGTGGCCCACGCCACCGAGTCCACCGGCCGCCTCGACATCATGGTGAACAACGCCGGGCTGAGTCATCCCGAGGCCATCCTCGACGAGAAGGACCCCGAGCACTGGCGGGTGATGCTCGAGACGAACGTCTTCGCCCTGCTGGTGGGGAGCCAGGCCGCCGTGGAGGCGATGCGGGCCTGCGGAGCCGAGGGCCATCTGGTGAACATCTCGTCGGTGGCCGCGCTGCGACTCGACTCGGGCGTCTACGGCGCCACCAAGCATGCCGTGAACTGCATCAACAACTCCTTGCGGCGCGAATTGATGGAGGAGCCCATCAAGGTGCTGACCGTGATGCCCGGCGCCATCGCCACCAACTTCGCCCGGAACTTCGACTCGGTCGTCCTGCAGGGTCTGGTGGGTGTGGCCGGAAGCCCCGAAGCCGCCGCCATCGAGATCACCAAGGGCGAGAGACTGCCCGACGAACTCCTGGCCAACGCCCAGGCCGCCCTGCCCGGCCATCTGTGCACGCCCGAGGACGTGGCCGAGGCCGTTCTGTGGGCCGTCACCCGACCGGCCGGCGTCCACCTGTCGGAGATCGTGGTGCGGCCGAAACGCGACCTCAACCTGTAGTCCGTTCAGACGAGCAGGCGGAAGACCGGGGTGTCGGGTGGCAGGCGCTGGGCGTCGAGGCCCGACGCGGCGATGCGGGCCACCAGGCCCTCCAGGTCTTCGCGCTGGGCCAACTCGATGCCCACCACGGCGGGACCGAATTCACGGTCGTTCTTCTTCACGTACTCGAAGAGGACGATGTCGTCGGTCGGTCCGAGGCACTCGTCGAGGAAACGGCGCAGCGCTCCCGGCGACTGGGGGAAGGCCACCACGAAGTAGTGCTTGAGCCCCTCGTAGACGAGGGAACGCTCGAGGATCTCGCCGTAGCGGGCCACGTCGTTGTTCCCCCCCGAGAGCACGCACACCACGGTCTTGCCCTCGATGGAGGAACCGAGCGAGCCGAGCGCGGCGATGGCCAGGGCGCCGGCGGGCTCGGCCACGATGCCGTCGTCCTGGTAGAGCGCCAATTGCTCGGTACAGACCCGGCCCTCGGCCACCACCTCGATCTCGGTCACGAGGTCACGGACGACGGCGAAGGTGAGCTGCCCCGGGGTGCGGACGACGGCGCCGTCCACGAAGTCGTCGGTGATGTCGATCGTGACGGGATGGCCGGCCTCGAGCGA
>DATNJD010000011.1:0-2984 GCA_035604075.1 Acidimicrobiales bacterium | reverse complement strand
CGGGGGTGAGTCTACGAGCTGGGCGTACTCGTTCCCGGCTGATCCTTTGTGGTACGCAAGGGTTCGTGCCCCGCTTCGAACCCTTCGCCGGACTGCGCTACGACCCCTCGATCCCCCTCGAGAAGGTGATCGCCCCGCCCTACGACGTAGTGGGGCCCGAGGAGCGGGCCCGACTGGCGGCCCGGCACCTGGCCAACGCCATCCATGTGGAGCTGCCCGTCGAGGATCCCCGGACCGGTCTCGACCGGTACCAGTCGGCCGCGCAGTACCTGGCCCGGTGGAAGGACGAGGGGGTGCTGCAGCGTGACGGCCGGCCCGCCTTCTACGCCTACCGGATGACCGAGCCCTCGGGGGCGACGTCGATGGGCGTGATCGGGGCCCTCGTATGCGATCCCGAGGGCCGCGAGATCCTGCCCCACGAGCAGACGATGCCGAAGGACACGACCGACCGGCTCGACCTGTTGCGCGCCTGCCACGCCAACCTCTCCCCCATCTGGGGGCTTTCGCTCACGGCCGGGCTGTCCAAGATCTTCGAACCGGGCGGGCCGCCGACGGCCGAGGCGACCGACGACGACGGGGTGGGCCATGCCCTGTGGGTGCTCGACGATGAGGCAGTGATCGAGGCCGTCACGACGGCGGTGGCCGAGTCGCCGGTGGTGATCGCCGACGGGCACCACCGGTACCACACCGCGCTGACCTACCGGGCCGAGAGGCGCGCCGCGCTCGGCGACGTGCCCGGGGACTACGACGCCGTGATGGCGTTCGTGGTCGAGTTGAGCGACGAGCAGCTGTCGGTGGGGCCCATCCACCGGACGTTGTCGGGACTTCCGGCCGACCTCGATCTGGCCGCGACGTTCGGGGAGTGGTTCGACACCGTGCACGTGGGACCGGCCGAGGAGTCGTTGGTCGATGCCGTGGCCGATTCGGAGGCGCTGGCGCTCGTGACGGCCGGCGGGGTGTGGCTGCTCACGCCGCGCGAGGAGACGTACACGGCGGCCGGGTCCGATCTCGACTCGAGCCTGATCGCGTTGGTCGTCGACGCCATCCCCGGAGCCGAGGTGACGTACCA
Source organism: Acidimicrobiales bacterium (assembly GCA_035604075.1). Taxonomy (GTDB): domain Bacteria; phylum Actinomycetota; class Acidimicrobiia; order Acidimicrobiales; family UBA8190; genus Palsa-661. The sequence continues at coordinate 1,915 of DATNJD010000011.1, read as the reverse complement.
CCACGACTGGCACACGGCCATCGCCGCCGTGAACAGCGACGAGGCTGATGCCGCCGTTCTGATCCGGCCGGTGACGGTGGCGCAGATCGGCGAATGGGCGCACGCCCACAAGAGGATGCCGCCGAAGAGCACGTTCTTCCATCCGAAGCCGCGCACGGGGACGGTCTTCCGGCCCGTCGAGGACTGATCCGTCGGCCGTCAGGCGCCGGCCTGAGGAACAAGGGCGGTGCGACGACCCCCCAGTCGCAGCGGGCCGGCTGTGACGTTGCGCCGCACACGCCCCGTTCCTGTGCCCCCCACGGGCGTCCCGTGGCCGGCCTGTCGACTCGGTCGGTCCGCCCTCTCCCCTATCGGCGCGCCATCGCCCGCCATTGAGCGGGCATACGGAGAGTGGTCGTCGCGGGCCGGCGCGGGTGCCCATTGTGGTCGGAAAAGGCGGGGTTTACCGTGGAGATGGTGAAGACGATCGCCGTGGGGCTCGGCGCCACCGTTCTTTGTCCGGCTCTGTGTGTGGCGCTGTTGGTCGGCCCGGCCGGCGCCGCGCCGAAGAAGGGCGGGCAGGTGAGCATGGTCGGCACCTACGAGATGTTCGAGCAGTGGCGGTACAACGGCCCCGGGTACGAGGACTACGGCAACCTGACCGTCCAGAAGGGCCAGACGTTCGTGGACAGCCTGGGCGAGTCGGGAACGTGGAGCCGGAAGGGCACCGAGATCGTGATGCGCTTCCCGGCCCCGGGGTGCTCCATCTTCAGAGGTGAGCGAAACGGCGCCGGCTTCGACAGCGTGGCGACGCCCGGGCATATGCGCTGTCCCGGTGGCAATCCGGAGAACGGGCTCTACGGCACGTGGTACGTCACCAAGATCTCTTAGGCCGGCCTCAGGCCTCCACCGTCCAGGTACCGCCCGAGGCGAGGAGGGCGGTGAGGTCCCCGGGGCCCTTGCGCTCGGCCGCCTCGAGGAGCTGGTGGGACATGGCCGCGCCGTACTCGGGTCGGTCGACGTCGCGGAAGACGCCGATGGGGGTGGGTTCGTAGGGACCACGGGCGAGGCGGGAGAGCTGGAAGGCGAGGCCCGGGTCGTCGCGGTGTTCGTCGTGGACGAGCAGTGCTTCCTCCCCGACGTCGGCCACCTCGGCCACGCGGACCCGGCCGTCGCGGTCGAGGACGACACCGTGCTGGAGATCGGCGCCGAATCGGATGGGCTGATCGTGGACGAGGGGGACGAGTTGATCGGGGCGGGCGTCCTTGGCGGTGATCTTCTCGAAGGCGCCGTCGTTGAAGACGTTGCAGTTCTGGTAGATCTCGACGAAGGCGGCGCCGGTGTGGTCGTGGGCGCGGCGGAAGGTCTCCTGCATGTGCTTGCGGTCCATGTCGTGGGTGCGGGCGACGAAGGTGGCCTCGGCGCCGAGGGCGAGCGAGATCGGGTTGAAAGGTGTCTCGAGCGACCCGAAGGGTGTCGACTTGGTGACCTTGCCCTGCTCCGAGGTGGGTGAGTACTGGCCCTTGGTGAGGCCGTAGATCTGGTTGTTGAAGAGCAGGATGGTGATGTTGACGTTGCGGCGGAGGGCGTGGATGAGGTGGTTGCCGCCGATGGAGAGGGCGTCGCCGTCACCGGTGATGACCCAGACGTCGAGATCGGGGCGGGTGACGGCGAGACCGGTGGCGACGGCCGGGGCGCGGCCGTGGATGGAGTGCAGTCCGTAGGTGTTCATGTAATAGGGGAAGCGGGCCGCGCAGCCGATGCCGGAGAGGAAGACGGTGTTCTCGCGGCTGACCCCGAGTTCGGGCATGAGGAGGCGGACGGCGGTGAGGATCGAGTAGTCCCCGCAGCCCGGGCACCAGCGAACCTCCTGGTCGGATGTCCAGTCCTTGCGGGTCGTGGGTGCCGCGACCTGTGTCATACGAGCACCTCCAGC
>DATNJD010000010.1:0-2959 GCA_035604075.1 Acidimicrobiales bacterium | reverse complement strand
CGGAGTGACCTAGTAGGAGCCTGGTAAGAGGCCCCATCCCTGTCTTGTCCGCCGTCCCGGCACGTGTGTGCCACCCCTACCCAGCTGAAGACAGAAGAAGGGATGGCCATGACCACGATGACAGAAACACCCCGCCGAATCACGGGCGGGGTCGATACCCACCGTGACGTCCACGTTGTTGCCGCACTCGACGAGAACGGCGCGGAGCTTGGCGTCGAGTCGTTCCCCACCACCCCGGCCGGCTACCGCGCCGCCCTGCGTTGGCTGAAGAAGTTCGGAGAGCTCGGACGCGTCGGTGTAGAAGGTACCGGGTCGTATGGGGCCGGGATCACCCTGTGGCCTCAGCCGGTCATCGCAACTGTGCGCGATCTCTGAAAATCGACATCTGTGATCACCGAAAGTCGACATCCGCGATCAACCAAAACCGACATCGGCGATCAGCGAATGGCGCGGTGAGCTGAACTCCTGGGCCCTCCTGGCCGGGGTCCCCCCGGTCGGTCAGCGGCCCCTCCAGGGTCTTGGGCATCCACGCTCAAGCCCACTGGAGGGACCGATCGACATGATGACTCAGGAGGAGTTCATGGACGTCCAGGCGATGAAGCGCCAGGGCCTCACCAACCTCGAGATCGCCGAAGCCACCGGCTATCACCGAGAGACGATCGGCGGGTGGCTGAAGGCGGGCGGGCCACCGTCGACACGGACGAAGACGACGCCACCGGCCATCGATGAACGGTGGGCAGCCCGGATCGCCGAGTTGCTGCGGCCGGCTCCGAGGCTCTTGGCCACGAGCGTCTTCGAGATCCTGGTGGCCGAAGGCTACGACGGCAGCTATCCGACCGTGGCCCGCCACCTGAACGCACTGCGAGGTCCGAGGTTCAGAGCCGCCGCCCAGGTGTCGACCCGCATCGAGACCGCTCCCGGGGAGGAGTGCCAGTTCGACTGGTCCGACATCAACGCCTGGAGCTGCGAGTGGGGTCTCGGCGAGGTGCAGTGCCTGTCGACCATCTTGTGCTGGAGCCGTTGGCGGCTGTGGTGGTTCGCATCGTCGATAGACCGGGAGCACACCTTCGAAGGACTGGTTCGGGGCTTCGAGGCCTTCGGTGGCGTGCCCAAGGTGGCCCGCACCGACCGCATGGGCGCACTGGGCAAGTCCCAGGGCCGTCGTTTCTCCTTGTATCCGCCGGCCGCCGAGTTTGCCCGGTTCCACGGATGTGAGATCCGGGCGTGTCAGGCCCGCGACGCCAAGCGCAAAGGCAAGGTGGAGCGGCCTTACAGGGACGTGAAGGAACGGTTCTTGGAGGAGTGCCGGGCCCTCGGGCCGCCCACGACGGTCGACGAGCTGAACGCCCGGGCCGTGTCGTGGCTCGACGAGCGGGTCCACGGTCGGGTCCACCGCACCACCGGCGTGGCTCCGGCCGAACGGTTCATCGTCGAGCGCGAGCTCCTCGGCCCCCTGCCCCGACGTCGATTCGACACCGCCTACGTCGAAGCCCGGCGGGTGCATATCGCCGTCCCCCAGATCGAGTGGCGGGGCGTGCGCTACTCGGTGCCGCCGGCCTGTCTGGGCCAGCGTGTCGAGGTCCGTCAGGAGGTCGGCTCCGACACCATCGATGTGCTCTGGGCCGGCCAGTCCCTGGTCCGTCACCGCATCGCGGCCGACGGAACGGCCGAAGTGTGGGACGCCTCGCACTGGTCGGCGGCCCAGGCCGCCGCATTGGGCCGGACCCGGGGACGGCATTTGAGCCTCGTCGTTCCCGACGCCCCCGTCGTGACCACCGGGGAGCGCCTCGACGTCGAAGGCGACGTGGAGGTTGCCGCCATCGACCTCGGTCGCTATGACCCCGAGGCCGGCCGGTGAGCGTCTCGCCCTATGAGCAGCTGAAGGACGACCTCGGTTACCTGCAGCTCGGTCGGGCCGCCGAGTGCTTCGCCACCCTGGCCGAGGAAGCCAAAGCCAAGGAGTGGAGCCACGTCGAGTTCCTGGCCAGGGTGATCGCCGAGCAGGCCGCGTCCACCACCAACCGCCGGCACGGCTGCGCTTCGCCCGCTTCCCCTATCACCGGACGCTCGAGGACTTCGACTTCGAGTTCCAGCCGTCACTCGACCGCAAGCTGGTGGCCGACATGGCCACGTTGCGGTTCATCGCCGAGAACCGGCCCGTTCTCTTTCTGGGCCAGCCCGGGTGCGGGAAGACGCATCTGGCCGTGGCTCTGGCCACCAAGGCCGTCGAGGCCGGCTACCGGGGCTACTTCACCACCGCCGACGACATGGTCGTCACTCTGGTCCAGGCCCGACGCGAGGGGAAGTGGGCGTCGAAACTCAAGACCCTCACTGCCCCGACCGTCCTCGTCATCGACGACGTCGGGCTCCTACCCATGGAGCGGGGGGCCGCCGCTGCCTTCTTCCACGTGGTGAACACCCGCTACGAGCGCGGGCATCCAACGTTCGTGACCACCAACCGGGGTTTGCCGGAGTGGGGAGAGGTGTTCGGCGACCCCGTGGTGGCCGCCGCCATCCTTGACCGTCTCATGCATAACGCCGTGGTGTTCAACATCAAGGGCCCGTCGTGGCGGATGCGCGAGCACCACGCCCTCGAGGAAGCCACGACCGACGAGCAGACCGAAAGGGGCCGCCGCTAACCTTTAGATCCGAGGGGCCAGGGTCAGCCCACCGCGACATTCGCTGATCGCCGATGTCGACTTTCGTTGATTACAGATGTCGAGGCTCGGTGAGAGCGCACAAACCACGACACCAAGGCATGGCCGGGACCCGAAATGGTGCAATCGGCAGTTGCACGATCCGTGTTCACCGTCGAACCTTGAGATGTCCGACGGATCAGCCAGTCACCTTTGGCGTCGCTGGGCTGTAGCTGCCAGGAGGCTGCCGGTCCGGCGACATCCGCCCATCGAAGAGCGAGGCGGTCGAGTACCCAGGGCAGGGCGCGGATGGTGAACGCCCT
>DATNJD010000009.1:0-2653 GCA_035604075.1 Acidimicrobiales bacterium | reverse complement strand
CCTGACCGTCCAGATCGAGAGCAGCACGGGATGGTTCTGTTTCCTCGACCAGTACAGCGGGGACGGCACCTACACGTCGGCCAGTGACGACGACTCCTCCACCGAGTGCGTCGATATCATCGTCGGGCAATCGTCGACCGCCCGTCGCGGTTCCTCGTCGCCGGTGGCGGTCGTCTCCGAGAGTTCTCCGGGCCCCGAGGTCGTGAAAGCCTGACGCCGGGCCCGGAGGGGTCGGCGTCAGAGGGTGGCCGTCCCCCGGAAGTCGTCCACCGACAGGCCGTTCTTGGAGCGGCACTTCCCCGCTAACTGAGCGTCGCTCTGGGTGCTCGTCGCCGTCATCGAGGACTCTCCCGAGTTGGCGAAGGACCCCGTGGTCACGCTGCCCCCGGAGTAGGAGACCTGGAGAAACGTCCCCCGGTTGAGGTCGATGATGGTGGCTGCACCGGCCGGAAATGAGATTCCGCCCGAGCCGGCGAGATGGGCATGGGGCGCCCACACCACGGACCCTCCCGAGAGCGGGGGTGCCACATGGGAGATGGCGAGGCTCGTGCAGTTACCAGGGCTGACGGATCCGACCAGGCCTTGCAGGCGTCCGGCGATGAAGGAGATCTTTCCGAGGCCGGCGTCGCTGCATCCGGTCAGGCTGGCGTCCACCGTTGCCGCCGAGGAGCCGCTGTTCAGGCCTTGGAGTGCCGGGCTGAACATCAGCTTCCCTGTTACGCGGCAGGTGGTGACTCCACCAGTCGTCGCGCCCGGAACCCGAGCGGCACCGGCCACCGGCGCCAACCCCATCATCGTGACCAGCGCAACCGCCAAGCCGGCCACGGCGACCGGCACGATCGACTTTCGTCCCATTGGACCCCCCCCAGCGGCGACGATGTCGCCCGCTCCCCGGGTACCAGGCTAACGCAGGTCACCGACCTCGGGATGCTCGTCAGCCTCGTCTCGCCACGGTGATGATTTCCGGGCTCGTCTCGGTCAGCGGCTGCCGGTCGAAGTCACCGAACTGCTCTTCGACGGCCAGGCCGGCACCGGCGAGGAAGGTGGCGAGCACGTCCACATCGAGGAACCGCAAGGTGCTCCGGCTCAGCTGCGGACGGTCCCACCCGGGACTGGTGAACGTCGTGGTGAAAGAGACGAGCCCCCCGGTCACCGTGTCGACCTCGTGGGCCATCAGCACGGGGGCACCATCGGCCCCCGCGGTCTCGACGGCCTTGTCAGGAGTCCAGCTCTCCCATTCCCGAACGGACGGGTTCCGGGTCTCGAACCCGAAGTGGCCCTCGTCGGTGAGAGCGGACCGGATGGCGGACAGCGACTCCCGTATGTCGTCGTCTCCGAGGAGGACCTGGAAGGCGTGGCCGGTCATCACGACCAGGTCGAACTCCCGGTCCCAGGGGCCGGATGACATGTCACCCAGAATCCACTCGACGTCCGTACGCGGGCGCGCCTGTTCGAGCATGGCGTCCGCCGGGTCGAGCCCACAGAGGCGTCCGGCGTGGCCCCGGTCCCGGGCCCGGCGCAGCAGCTGACCCGTCCCGCAGCCGACGTCGAGCACGGCATCGGCGGACATGACGAGAGGCAGGTAGAAGTCAAAGTCGTTTCGACGCCTCCATGAGTGGAACCGGTCGTACAGCGCGGCGAGTCCGGGATCGGCGAACTGACGGTCAACCGCCATGGGAGCGGCTCCCGCCGTGTGACGCGGACTGCGGGCCGGTCATCGAGTGACGACGAGCTCGTCGACCTCGGGCGGCTGCGTGTTCGCCGATGCCGTGATGTGGACCGCGATATAGCGGGCCGCAGTTGCCGGGAAATGCACCACGTCGGTGGCGCCCGTCGTTCGTCCGCTCACCGTCGCCACCGTGCGCCAAGAACGACCGTCGACGGAGACGGCGACTGTGTACGCACTGGCTCGAAGAGTGGTCACCGGCCCCGGAGCCGGATGCCGGTTGGGCGCAGGCGCCGCAGGCCACATCTGGCCCCAGTCGAGGGTCACGGTGCCGACCGTACGGGGGCCGTTGTCGACAGGCGTGGTGAGTGTCGCCGGAAGGGTGAGGGGCTGCCAATCGGACGCCGGACTCCCGTCGACGGCGGCGAGCGCCGGTGCACCAGGCTGCGACGTGGTGGCGGTGGCCTGGGCGCAGCGCACGACGTCCCCGGTGGCGGAGCGGTCCGGGCGCCGGGTGGCAACGGTCACGGCGTGCCCTGATTGGACGTGGCGGAGACGGTTGCCGACGTCAAGAGGGAGTGCGGGGCCACTCGTCACCGAGACGGTCGTGACGTGCGGGCCGATGGTGACGGTGAATCGACGGCCGTGCCACGACAGGTTGTGGAGCACGACGTCGCTCAACTGCGCCGTGAGGCTCGGCGCGAGCTGGACGGTGCCGGCGTTCCGCCGGAGTCCCGAGAACCCGTAGAGGAACTCCTGGAGGAAGCCGCCGATTCCGGTCATGAACGTGAAGGCCCCGCCGCTCTTGGTTTCCGAGAACTGATCGAAGCCATCGCGGATGAACGGGTCGACGCTGCGTTGTGTGAACACATAGCTGGAGCATCCCGGGGTGCCGAGGGCGGCGCTGTCGATCGATGCGACCGAATCGCTCATCGACGGGCCTTCAGGGTCGGTGCGAGGCACGTAGTAGTTGAGGTCGTCTTGCGC
>DATNJD010000008.1:0-10123 GCA_035604075.1 Acidimicrobiales bacterium | reverse complement strand
CCCCGGCAATCGGCACACCGGCAATCGGCACACCGGCAATCGGCACACCGGCAATCGACACGTCAGTGGACGCCTTGGCCGGCGTGGAAGAAGAAGTTGATGATGGCCGGCGCCGCGCCGATCAGGAGGGCGGCGAGGCCGGCCACGAGGACCGTCTTCCGGCCGGTGAAGGACTGCTGGTAGTTCTGCGCGTGCGCGCCCAGGGCCCAGGCGGCGGCCCCGATGAGCAGAGCGACGAGGGCGCCGATGAGGGCCCAGCCGGCGAGGCCGTCGGTGAGGTGTTGGAGCACGGCCCCACCGGGCAGGTTCCCCGGGTCGGGGGTCATCGTGACGTCAGAAAGGAGCATGTTCGGCACCCTACGGAACTTCTGGGTCCTTTTCAAGATATTTCATGTTGTTTCATGTCCACATCCGATCGGCCGAGACCCTAGAACCAGGTCACGGCCCCGGCCTGCCATGCTGGAGAGCGATGGTTCGTAGAGAGAGTTGGTCGTCGGCATGACCGGAGCGATCTCCGACAACGTCGCCATCACCGGGTTCGTCGCTCTCGGGGCATTGGCCCTGGTGGGAATCATCGTGGCGACCGTGCTCGGCCGCCGGTCGGGGCGCAGCTCCCTCGAGCAGCGGTTGTCCGCCCTGGCCACCCGGCTCGGGGTGGAGACCCCGCACGAGGACCCGGCCGGCGTGGAGCCGGCGCTGCACCATCTGGAACAGGTGACCGACCGCGCCGCCGAAGCCGTGGCCGAGTCCTCGGCCGACGCCATCCGGCTGCGGCACGCCCTCGACACGCTGCCGCAGGGGGTGATCGTCTGCGAGGAGGACGGCGAGGTCGTCTTCCGAAACGCCCGGGCCGTCAGCCTGATGGGAGGGCGCCACGGCGACGCGCTGGCGGCCACGGCCGTGGTGGAGCTGTTGGCCGACGCGTGGAAGACGGGGGCGGCCGACAAGACCCTCGACCTCTACGGCCCCCCGCGCCGGACACTGGCGGTGCGGACCCAGTTGATCGACGACGGGCGGCGCACCCTCGGGGTGATCGCCGTGATCGACGACATCTCCGAGCGCCGTCGGCTCGAGGAGATCCGGCGTGACTTCGTGGCCAACGTGAGCCATGAGCTGAAGACACCGATGGGGGCACTGGGCCTGTTGGCCGAGACGCTGGTAGCGGAGACCGATCCCACCGTGGCGCAGCGGCTGGCCAGCCGGATCCACACCGAGGCCTTCCGGGTGAGCCGGATCATCGACGACCTCCTCGACCTGTCGCGGATCGAGTCCGAAGAGGCACCGCCGCGTGAACCCGTGCTCGTGAACCTCTTGATGGCCGAAGCGGTCGAGCGGATGCGGGCCGCGGCCGAGCAACGGGACGTGAAGATCGAGATGTCCGAGCCCGCCCCGCCCATGGCCGTGCTCGGCGACCGCCGGCAGTTGGTCTCGGCGCTGTACAACCTTCTCGAGAACGCGGTGAAGTTCTCCTACGACGGCAACCTGGTCCGGTTCACCGGCACGGTGGGCGTGGGCGAGGTGCAACTCGAGGTGGAGGATCACGGCGTCGGCATCCCGGCGCGCGATCTCGACCGGATCTTCGAACGTTTTTATCGCGTCGACCAGGGCCGGAGCCGGACGACCGGCGGTACGGGGCTCGGACTGTCTATCGTCCGGCACGTGGCCGCCAATCACCAGGGTCGCGTCGAGGTCGAATCACGCGAGGGGGAGGGATCGACGTTCCGGTTGATCCTGCCCATCCAGTCCGAAGTGGGTTGAGCCGTGGCCGACGGATCTGACGGCACGCGCGTGAACGTGCTGCTGGCCGAAGACGAGGAGTCCTTCGTCGATGCCCTCGCCATCGGTCTCTCGCGCGAGGGCTTCGACGTGATCGTGGCCCGTGACGGCAACGAGGCCCTCGAGATGTTCGACCGGCTGGAGCCCGATCTGGTCCTCCTGGACATCATGTTGCCCAAGCTCTCGGGCATCGACGTCTGCCGGGCCATCCGCTCGCGGTCGTCGGTGCCGATCATCATGGTCACGGCCAAGGGCACCGAGATCGACACGGTGGTGGGTCTCGAGATGGGGGCCGACGACTACGTGACGAAGCCCTACCGGCTACGGGAGCTGGTGGCCCGGATGCACGCCGTGCTCCGCCGGGCCCCGCGCCCCGGACCGGAAGGCGGGCCGAGCAGCACCGACGTCAGTCGGCCGGCCGACAGCGGGGCCCGCGACGTGGGCGACGTCCGGGTCGACTCCGACCGGCACCGGGTCTTCGTCCGGGGCGAGGAGGTCCACCTCCGGCGCAAGGAATTCGAGCTCCTGGCCCTGCTCATCGAGAACCCGGGCCGGGTGCTCACCCGCGACACGCTGATCGACCGGGTCTGGGGCACCGACTACGTGGGCGACACGAAGACGCTCGACGTCCACATCAAGCGGCTGCGGACCCACGTCGAACGGGATCCGTCGGCGCCGGCCATCATCACGACTGTGCGCGGGGTGGGCTACCGCTTCGAGGTGCCGGCCGAGGTCTCCTGAGTCGCCGGCAGGCGGCTGCCCCGGCGCACCAAGCCGCACCAAGCCGCGCCGCGCCACGCCGCGCCACTCAGCGCGGCGAAAGCACCGTGGTCCCGCCCAGATAGGGACCGAGGGCATCGGGCAGGACGACCGATCCGTCGGGTTGGCGTCCCGTCTCGATGAGCGCCGCCCAGATACGGGCCCAGGCGAGGGCCGAACCGTTCAGGGTGTGGACGAAGAGCGGAGGTCCGCTACCGGCCGCCGGCCGGTAGCGGATGTTGGCCCGGCGGGCCTGGTAGTCGCGGAACCAGGAGACCGAGGACACCTCGAGCCACATGTCGGATCCAGGGGCGTAGACCTCGAGGTCGAAGGTGCGGGCCGAGGAATTGCCGAGGTCGCCCGTGCAGAGGTCGAGGACGCGGTATTCGAGGTCGAGGGCGCTCAGCAGTATCTCGACGCGTTCGACCATGTCGGCGTGGACGGCCGGGGCCTGGTCGGCGGTGGCGTAGGCGAAGAGCTCGACCTTGTCGAACTCGTGGACCCGGAGCAGGCCCCGGGTGTCGCGCCCGGCTGCGCCCGCTTCGCGCCGGAAGCAGGCCGTCGCGGCGGTGAGCCGCAGGGGCAGGGCGGACTCGTCGAGGATGTCGTCGCGGTACATCGAGGTGAGGGGGACCTCGGCCGTGGGGATGGCCCAGAGGTCGTCGCGCTCCAGGTGGTAGGCCTCGTCGGCGAACTTGGGGAGGTGGCCGGTGGAGACCATGGTGTCGGTGCGGACCAGGGTGGGCGGCCGGATCTCCTCGAAGGCCTCGACATGGTGGTCGAGGGCAAAGGCGGTGAGGGCCCGCAGCAGCCGGGCGCCCACCCCCCGGAAGAGGGGGAACATCGACCCCGACAGCTTGGCGCCGCGCTCCATGTCGAGGATGCCGAGCTGCTCGCCCACCTCCCAGTGCGGCGTCCTCTGATGCTCGGGATAGGTCCGGGGCTCGACGGGCCAGCGGCGGACGGTGACGTTGTCCTCGGGCCCGGCCCCGTCGGGAGCGTCCTCGGCCGGCAGGTTGGGCAGCCAGAGAAGCCGGTCGCGCACCTCGGCCTGGGCGCCGTCGGCCTCGGCCCCGAGCTTCGTGCCCTCGTCACTGACCGCCCGGCTCTCGTCGGCCATCCGACCCGCCCGACCGTCGTCACCGGTGCGGCGGGCCTCGGCCACCTGGCGGGAGAGGTCCTTCACCCGGGCCCGGAGCTCGTCGCGCCGGCCGACGGCGTTGCGGGCGCGGGCGTCGGCGTCGAGGAGGAGATCGATCTCGGCCGGGTCGACACCACGACGGGCCAGAGCCGCCTTCACGGCATCCGGATCCTCCCTGGCCAGACGGATGTCGATCATGGTCGCCCCAACGGTAGCCTTCGCCGCGATGCCCGCCATCGACTGCCGCGACCTCGTGGTGCGCTACGGGGCGCGGCGGGCGGTCGACGGCCTGTCGCTCACGGCCGAACACGGGCAGGTGCTCGCCCTGCTCGGTCCGAACGGGGCCGGGAAGACGTCGACGGTGGAGACGCTCGAGGGATACCGGCGGCCGGCGTCGGGCACGGTGCGCGTGCTCGGTCTCGATCCCGCCACGCAGCACCGGGCGCTCGTGGCCCGGATGGGGGTGATGCTGCAGCGCGGCGGCGTCTACCCGGTGATGGGCGCCCGCCGGGCCCTGCGGCTGTTCGCCCGGTACTACGCCGAGCCCGAGGATGCCGACGGCCTTCTCGAGCTGGTGGGCCTGACGGCCGTGGCCACGACGCCGTGGCGGCGGTTGTCGGGCGGTGAGCAGCAGAGGCTGTCGCTGGCCCTGGCCCTGGTGGGGCGGCCCGAGGTCGTCTTCCTCGACGAGCCCACGGCCGGGGTCGACCCCGAGGGACGGCTGGCCATCCGGGAGGTCATCGGCCAACTGCGCCGCCGGGGGGTCTGCGTGGTGCTCACCACCCACGAGCTGCCCGAGGCCGAACGGCTGGCCGACGAGGTGGTCATCGTGGCCGGGGGCCGGTCCGTGGCCCGGGGCACGGTGGCCGAGTTGGCCGCCACCGGATCGGAGCCGGCCATCCGCTTCGGCGCGCCGGCCGGCGTCGACACGGCTGCGCTCGCCCGGGCCGTGGGGGTGGCACCGACCGACGTGGTGGAGGAGCGGCCCGGCGAGTACGCGTTGGCGGGGGCGGCCTCGGCCGGCCGGATCGCGGCGCTGGCCGCCTGGCTGGACGAGAACGACCTCCCTCTGGGCGATCTCCGCGCCGGGGGCGGCACCCTCGAGGACGCCTACCTCGAGGCCATGAAGACCGACGCCGCCAGGGACGCACCGTGAGCGCGATGGGCCTGCGCCGGTGGGCGGCGCAGACCGGGGCCGAGGTGGGGATGACGTTGCGGCGGGGCGAGTCGCTGCTGCTGACGGTGGCCATCCCCGTCGTACTCGTCGTGTTCTTCTCCGAGGTCCATCTGCTGCCGACCGGGACCCGCCATCCGGTGTCGTTCCTGGCCCCCGGCATCCTGGCGCTGGCCGTGATGGGCACGGCGCTCGTGAACCTGAGCATCGCCACCGGCTTCGAGCGCGGCTACGGCGTGCTGAAACGGCTGGGGGCCACCCCCCTCGGCCGGCCTTCGCTGCTCGGGGCCAAGATCGGCGCCGTCGTCGTGGTCGAGGTCCTCCAGGCCGTGGTGCTCGTGGCCGTCTCGCTCGCCCTCGGCTGGCATCCCCGCGCCGGCGGGGCCCCGGTGGCAGTGGCGGTGGTGCTGTTGGCCACGGTCGGGTTCGGAGGTCTCGGCCTCTTGATGGCCGGCGTGCTCAAGGCCGAGGTGAACCTGGCCGCCGCCAACGGCTTGTGGCTGCTGCTGTTGCTCGTGAGCGGAATGCTGGCCCCGCTGTCCAAATTGCCGGGCTGGTTGGAGACGGTGGCCAAGCTGCTGCCGGCGGCGGCGCTCGCCCAGGGCCTGCACGACGCCCTCGGACAGGGGACCTCGGTGCCCGGCTGGGCCTGGCTCGTGCTGGTGCTGTGGGCGCTGGCGGCGCCGGCGGCGGCGGTGCTGACGTTCCGATGGGAGTGACCGGTCGATGGGAGTGACGGGTCGATGGAAGTGACCGGGACCGGGTGGCGCCGGCGGCACGTGGCCGTGATCGGGGCGGCGCGGGCGTCGGCCGGGGAGTGCGAGGCGGCGGCGCAGGTGGGCCGGCGGATCGCCGAGGCCGGTGCCGTGCTCGTCTGCGGTGGCCTCGGCGGGGTGATGGAAGCGGCCTGCCGCGGCGCCCGGGAGGCGGGGGGGACGACCGTCGGGATCCTGCCCGGAGGGGACCGGTCCGAGGCCAACGACTATGTGGACGTCGCCATCGCCACCGGCATCGGTGAGGCGAGGAACGCTGTGGTGGTGGCGACGGCCGACGCCGTGGTGGCGGTGGGCGGGGAGTACGGGACGCTGTCCGAGATCGCGCTGGCGCTGAAGGCGGGGACACCCGTCATCGGCTTCGACAGCTGGGAGCTGCGCCGGCGGGGGGAACCGGTCGTCGGCGTCCGGCCGGCGGGGAGTCCCGACGAGGCGGCCGCGCTCGCCCTCGAGCACGGCCGCCCGCCCGCCTAGAGCGGGTTCCTGGTTTCTAGGTCTGGTCGATCTGGGCGATCTCCGCTTCGAGGGCGGAGGCGGTGACGGGGCCGATCACGGTGTCGGCGATCCTCCCGTTGCCGTCGATGAAGACGGTGGCCGGATTGCCGGGGATGTCGAAGGTGGGGGCGACCAGACTGAGCGCGTCGCGTCCCACCGGGAAGTCGACACCGCTGCTCTTGGAGAAGGCCAGGCCGCTGGCCGGCGCGTCGTTGTCGTCGACGCCGACGAAACGGACCTTGTCCCCCGACGCCCGGGCCTGCCGGGCCACCTGGGCGATCGTCGGCAGGTCCTTGTGGCACGGCCCGCACCAGGAGGCGAAGAAGGTCACCACCACGGGGTCGTGGGCACCAACACCTGTGAGAGGCACGCGCACGGGAGGTCCCCCGCCCAATCGGGGCAGGGAGAACGGGTGCACCGTCGTCGGGGGAGCGCCGGTGAAGGAGGTGAGCGCCAACCAGAGGCCGGCGGCGATGACGACGCCGACGGCGAGCGAGAGAAGCCGTCGACGACGCCGGACCGGCACCGGCGGCACCGGCGGCGCCGGATCAGTGGAAGCGGACGAGGACATCGCCGGCCATGGCGGCGAAGAGCAGCGTCAAGTACGTGATCGAGTAGGTGAAGAGCTTCATCGCGGCGCGCGGTGTCGCCTCGCGACGCAGCCGGACCGCGTAGAGGAGGAAGCCGGCGCCGAGGGCGAGGGCCGAGACGAGATAGAGGACGCCCATGTGGCCGACGACGGCGAAGAGGACGGTGACGGCGACGAGCAGCACGGTATAGGCCAGGATCTGGCTGGCCGTCCGCTTCAAGGTGGCGACGACCGGCAACATCGGCACGCCGGCCGATTCGTAGTCGTCGCGGTAGCGGATGGCGAGCGCCCAGAAGTGCGGCGGCGTCCATATGAAGATGACGGCGAAGAGCACCACCGGTGCCCATCCCAACCGGTCGGTCACCGCCGCCCAGCCGACGAGCACGGGCACCGCCCCGGCGGCGCCGCCGATCACGATGTTCTGGGCGGAGATCCGCTTCAGCCAGAGCGTGTAGACGAAGACGTAGAAGGTGGTGGCCGAGACGGCCAGCACGGCCGAGAGGAGGTTCACGGAAACCCAGAGCTCGACGAAGGCGACGATCTCGAGGGTGAGGGCGAAGACGAGGGCCGCCCGCGGCGTCATGGCGCCGGTGACGAGGGGACGGTTCCGGGTCCGCTTCATCAGCTTGTCGATGTCCCGGTCCACGACCATGTTGATGGCGTTGGCCCCGCCCGCGGCGAGTGCCCCGCCCACCAGGGTGGCCAGCATCAGCCACACCGGGGGTACGCCGCGGCGGGCGACGAACATGGTGGGCAGGGTGGTGACGAGCAGCAGCTCGATGATCCGGGGCTTCGTGAGCGCCAGGTAGCTGCGGATCTTCTCCGTCCTCACGACCGGCACGGAGGCGGACAGCGAGGTCATCGCCGAGGAGCCTAAGGGGCGCGCCCCCACCCCGACAAAGCAGCCCCGCTTGGGGGGCCGAAGGTGACCGCCGGTACGATTCGTTCGGTGCTCCCCCAGATAGGACCCCGGGCCTTTCTCCGCGCCGGCCAGGTGGCGCTCGGCCTGGTGGTGCTGAACATCGTCTCGGGGGCGGCCGTCCGGCTGAGCGACTCGGGACTGGGTTGTCCCGACTGGCCCGACTGCTCCGTCCACCACCTGACTCCGCCCCTGGCCCTGCACCCGGCCATCGAATTCTCGAACCGGCTGGTCGTGGTGGCGCTCTGTCTGGCCGCCGCCACCGTCGTCCTGCTGGCGCTGCGGCGGCAACCGCGGCGACGGGACCTCACCTGGCTGTCGGCCGGCCTGATCGGGGGCGTCCTGGCCGAGGCCGTCCTCGGCGGGGTCGTCGTCTACTCCCACCTCAATCCCTACGTGGTCATGACCCACTTCATGGTCGGTATCGGCCTGCTGACGGTGGCCGTCGTCCTCGTCCTGCGGGCCGGCCGGTCGGCCCAGGCCGGGGTGCCGATGGTGGGCGCCGGTGTCCGGCGCCTCGGTCGGCTGATGACCGGTGTGCTCGTCCTCGCCATCGCCGCGGGCACGGCCACCACCGGGGCCGGTCCCCACGCCGGCGGCAAGGGCGCCAAGCGGCTCCCTGTGCCGCTCGTCGACATGGCCCGTACCCACGCCGAGATCGTGATCGTCCTCGTCGCCCTGACCCTGGGACTGCTCTACATGCTCGAGACGACGAAGGCACCGGCGACGGTGACGACGCGGGCCCGGCTGCTGCTGGCCGCCATGGCGGCGCAGGGCGTCGTGGGCTACACCCAGTACTTCTCCCACCTCCCCCCGTTGCTCGTCGGGGTCCACGTCTTCGGCGTCACCATTCTGTGGACGGCGATGCTCTGGTTCTACGACGGCCTCTTCCACCACCCGGCCGACGACGCGGCTGCGGCCGACGCCGGCTCCTCGTCCGGTGCCGCGGTGGTGACGCCGCCGGTCGGGGCCGCCGCGGCGTCGTCGGCGGCGCCGTCGGCCGTGTCGGCGGTCGCTCCAGCCGGGGCGCCGCCGGCCGTGTCGGGGACAGGCCGTTGAGGTCGTCGTCGGGGTCGGGTCCCGGTCCGGCCGCCGCTCCCGTCGAAGTCGACGAACCGACAAGGGACACCGACGTGCGGCCCGACCGGCCCTGGCTGGTGATCGTCTGGAACGATCCGATCAACCTGATGTCGTACGTGACCTACGTCTTCCAGAAGCTCTTCGGCTACTCGAAGGAGAAGGCGTCGCGGCTGATGCTCGACGTCCACCACAAGGGCCGGGCCGTCGTCTCGTCGGGCCCGCGCGAACGCGCCGAGCTCGACGTGTTCCGGCTGCACGAGCACGGCCTGTGGGCGACGATGGAACAGACGTCGTAGTGGCCCGGGGCCGCTTCCGGCGCGACCGGCAGGGACGCTTCCGGGTGGGCCTGGCCGGGCCCGAGCAGGAGCTTCTGGCGATGCTGCCGGGGCAGGCGCTGGAGCTGCTGCAGAAGGACGATCCGTCCACGGCCCGGGTCTTCCCCGTCGCCTACACCGACGACGCCCGGGCCGAGGCCGAGTACCGGGAGATGATGGGCGCGCAGCTGCTGCAGCAACACCAGCGCGCCCTCGACACGCTGGCCGCCACGGCCAAGGCGACCAGCATCGACGAGACGGAGATCCACCAGTGGCTCGACGCCGTGGAGGTGCTCCGGCTCGTCCTCGGGACGCAGCTCGACGTGTCGGAGGACGGCATCGAGATCAACGACGGCGATCCCCGGATCGACCAGTTCACCGTCTACCACTACCTGAGCATGCTGCAGGAGGAGATCGTCGAGGCGCTGGCGGCCGCTCTCCCCGACGGCGGGACGTCGTGACGGCGGCGGACGTGACGGCTGCGAGTCCTGCGGCCGGCGGCATGCTGCCCCGGCTGCTGACGGTGATGGGCTCGGGAGAGACGGCACCGACGATGATCAAGGTGCACCGGTCGGTGGTGCAACGGCTGGGACCGGGGCCGGTGCACGGGATCCTTCTCGACACCCCTTTCGGCTTCCAGACGAATGCGCCCGACATCGCGGCGCGCGCCGTCGACTATTTCCGCGACAGCGTGGGGGCCACGCTGGAGGTGGCCGGGCTCCGCTCGGCGGCCGATCTGGAACCACCCGGCGGCGACGCCGTGATCGCCCGGATCGCGGCGGCGCCACTCGTCTTCTCCGGTCCGGGCAGCCCGACCTACGCGCTGCGGCAGTGGCGCGGGACGCTCGTGCCCGCCGTGCTGGCCGAGAAGTTGGCCCTCGGCGGAGCCGTCACCTTCGCCTCGGCCGCGGCGCTGGCACTCGGGATTGTCGCCGTGCCCGTCTACGAGGTCTACAAGGTCGGCGAGGAGGCCCGCTGGGTCGAAGGCCTCGATCTTCTCGGAGCCCTCGGCCTGCACGTGGCTCTGATCCCCCATTACGACAACGCCGAGGGGGGCACCCACGACACCCGCTATTCGTACCTGGGCGAGGAGCGCCTGGCCC
>DATNJD010000007.1:0-5411 GCA_035604075.1 Acidimicrobiales bacterium | reverse complement strand
TCCGTGATCACGACGGCGAGGTCCTGCACCCACAGCAGCACGACGGGATGGGGATCGACGTAGTAGAGGAGCGACAGCGGATACAGCACGAACTCGGCGTTGTCTCTCCAGAAGGAGCCTCCCGTGTTGTTGGCGAATCCCGTCACGAAGGGATCAAGGTGACCGTGGGCGATGGCCCACCAGGCCTGGGAGTAATTGGCGAAGTCCGCCGTCAGGGCGAAGCGGCTGTACTGCACCGTGGAGAAGGCGAGCATGACCACCAGCTGCAGCCCGAGCAGGATCCAGCCGACCCGCCGGACCTGCCGGACCCGCCGGCCCGCCCGCTCTTCGTCCGCCCGCTCTTCGTCCGCCCGCTCTTCGTGGGCCCGCTCTTCAAGCGCCTGCTCTTCGTCCACCCGGCGGCGGGCCCCGCCGTCGGCGTCGGCCGTGGCGGTGCTCGACAGGCGGACGCGACCGTCGGCGACGTCCTCGGCCGGGCCCGCGCCGGAAGGGGGGGCGTCGACGACGAGGACGGCGGAACCGGGCTCCTCGCGCTCGTCGTGGCGCGCCTCACCAGGACCCTTCATCCTCAG
This sequence comes from Acidimicrobiales bacterium, assembly GCA_035604075.1. Taxonomy (GTDB): domain Bacteria; phylum Actinomycetota; class Acidimicrobiia; order Acidimicrobiales; family UBA8190; genus Palsa-661. Next base: position 4,839 of record DATNJD010000007.1, on the reverse strand, counting down.
GGTATCGGCGGTGTTCCCTTCGTCCTATAGGTGTTCAACCGCACGCCACGCACGGTGGCGGCAGGAGGCCGGGACTGTCAGGAGGCCGGGACTGTCAGGAAGCGAGAACCAGAGCCCCGTCAGAAGGTGAGGATCTGACGGATGGTCTCGCCGCGCTTCATGGCGTCGAAGGCGTCCTGGGCCTTCGAGATGTCCATCCGGTTGGTGATCATCCCTTCGAGGTCGAGCCGTCCCGCCTTCCACAGCCGGATGAGCCGGTCGAACTCGACACGGACGTCGGCCGATCCCCAGTAGGAGCCGAGCAGCTTCTTCTCCTGGAAAAACAGCTCGAAGCAGTTGAACTCGACCATGGCATCCATCTTCCCGGCGCCCACGATCACGGCGGTGCCGCCCCGTCGGACGGCGTCGTAGGCGGCCCGGACGGTGAGGGGGATACCGATGCACTCGAAGGCGTAGTCGAAACCCTCGCCTCCGGTGATCTCGCCCGAGGCGTCGTCCAACTGGTCGGGCTTCACGCCCCGGGTGGCACCGAAGCGCTTGGCGTCCTCCAACTTCGAGTCGATGGTGTCGACGGCCACGATCTCGGCCGCCCCGGCGATCCGGGCGCCCTGGATGGCGGCGACACCGACGCCACCGGCGCCGAAGACGACGACGTTCGACCCGGGCTTCACCTTGGCCGTGTTGAGAGCTGCGCCCACCCCGGTGGTGACGCCGCAGCCGATGAGAGCCCCGATCTCGTAGGGGACGTCGGAGTCCATCTTCACGACGGCCTGCCGGGGGACGACGAGCTCCTCGGCGAAGGTGCCTGTGCCCACGAAGCCGAAGAGGGGGGTGCCGGCCCGGGAGAAATGGGTGGAGCCGGCGATGTTGAACATGATGTTGACGCAGAGGTTGGCCTCGCCGCGCAGGCAGGCCTTGCACTGCCCGCACGGCGGCGTCCAGGCGATGATCACGTGGTCGCCGACGGCGATGTCGGCCGCACCCTCGCCCACGGCGATCACCTCGCCCGCCCCCTCGTGGCCGAGGATGGCCGGCGCCGGCTGGGGCAGGGTGCCGTTCATGGCCGACAGGTCGGAGTGGCAGACCCCGGCGGCGTGGATCTTGACCTTGACCTCGCCCGGCCCCGGGTCGTCGACCTCGACGTCGTCGTGGTACTCGATGACTTCGGCTCCCGCTTCGTACCAGACCGCAGCACGCATGAGTGCTCCCCTCCTGCTTCGGCTTCCCCTCGTTCCTGGGCATTCGACCAGACAGGGACCCTGGCCGCAAGGTCGCGGCGCCCGGGGGGTGTTCCCGGGCGCCGGCCCTTCAGGCCTGCTGGGCGACGGTGGGGAGGATCTCCTCGGGGAGAAGCAGCCGGACGGCGACGGCCAGCTCGTCGCGGACCCTGTTCATGTCGGACCAGCCGTTCACCCAGCCGACGAGGGCCGAGTACCAGACGTGGCCGATGATCCGGGTCCTCTCGGCGTAGTCGGGGGGCTCGGGCTCACCGATGGCGCGGGAGATGATGCCGTCCATGAGCGCCCCCATCTGCTGCTGGCACTCGATGGCGGCCCGGTCGGGCGAGGCAGGACATGAAGACGGCGGAGACCAGCTGGGGCTGCCGGGCCATGGCGCGCAGGGCCCGTTCGAGGACGTCGAGGACCCGTTCCGAGGCGTTGCGACCCCGGGGCGGCATCTGGGCCAGGCGCTGGTCGAGCTGCTCGACCCAGTGGACGAGGGCGGCGGCCAGAAGGTGGTCCTTCGAGGTGAAGTAGCGGTAGACGGTGCCCATGGCCACGTGCGCCCGGGCGGCCACATCGCGCATCTGGACCGCCTCGTAGCCTCCCTCGAGGCCGAGCTCCATGGCGGCATCCACGACGCGCTGCCGCCGCGCTTCCTGAGCGCGAGTCAGGGAACGCGGAAGGGTGCTTTCTGGCACGGCCGTCCACCCTACTCGGGGCACTGCCAGGGACGGGAGCCCGAAGGAGCCCGGGTGAGCCCGGGCAGACCTGACCGTCCGTCAGCCCCGGCACTAGCCTTCGGCGGGCATGCCACGCGACTCCGGCACCCTCGCGACCACCGACGGACGGGTCCCCGGTCGCCGGGGCCGTGCCACCCGGCAACGCCTTCTCGAATGCACGGCCGAACTGCTCACGCAGACACCGTGGCGCTCGATCAAGGTGATCGACATCGCCCGCCAGGCGGGGACCTCGCCCGCCACCTTCTACCAGTACTTCGAGAACGTCGAGCAGGCCATCCTGGTGTTGGCCGAAGAGCTCATGGAGGGCGCCTCCGTCCTGGCCGAGCTGGTCGATGGCGACTGGACCGATGATGCGAGTTGGGAGACCGCCACCTCCGTGGTGACGGGCTTCATGGACTACTGGGAGACGAACCGGTCGGTCTTCCGGGTGGTGGAGCTCGCCACCGAAGAGGGGGACCTCCGTTTCCAGGGCCTGCGGGTCCGCGCCCTGAACGCCGTGACCGTCACCCTCGCTCGCGTCATCGGTGCGGGCGGGGCGAGCGCCAGCCCGGCCGGGACCGATCCCATGGCGGTGGCCGGCACGCTGATCTCGATGCTCGCCCACGTGGCCGCCCATCAATACGGCTTCGAGTTCTGGGGTATCCGGACGACGGCCATGGTGGACTCGCAGGCCCGCGTGCTGCACTGGGCCGTCACCGGCCGGGCCGCACCGCTGACCACCGCCTCCGCGGCCGCCCGCTGAGCCCGGGCCGGCGCGCCGATGACGACCGACCCGCACGTGACACCCGGGCCGAACTCGGAGCCGCTGTCGGAGAGCGAGATGGCGGGCGACCCGCTGGAGCAGTTCGGCGCCTGGTTCGAGGACGCCGTCCCGCTCGTCCGGCTGCCCGAGGCCGTCGCACTGGCCACGGCCGACGCCGGCGGCCGGCCGTCGCTGCGGATGGTGCTGATGAAGGGCTTCGACGAGCGGGGGTTCGTCTTCCACACCCACTACGACAGCCGCAAGGCCCGGGAGCTGGCCGCCAACCCGGTGGCGGCGCTGCTCTTCCACTGGGCCCCGCTCGGTCGGCAGGTCCGGATCGAGGGGACGATCGAGAAGGTGAGCGCCGAGGAATCCGACCGCTACTTCGAGACCCGTCCGCGCGGCGGTCAGATCGGGGCCCACGCCTCGCAGCAGAGCCAACCGATCGCCAGGCGCGACCTTCTCGACCAACGGGTGGCCGAGCTGTCGGAGACATACGAGGGCCGGCCCGTGCCGCGGCCCGAGTCCTGGGGCGGTTTCCGGCTGCGGCCCGAGAGCTTCGAGTTCTGGCAGAACCGCGACGACCGGCTGCACGACCGGATCCGCTACACCCGCGCCGGCAACAGCTGGTCGATGGTGCGTCTCCAACCGTAGAACGTCCTGAGGCCGAATGATTACGTGGACTTGAGCGTGACCGAGGCGCTGACCGTGATGCTCTGCGTGGCGCTGCCGGAGACGGCCGACACGGCCAGCAGGACACCGGCGATGCCGGGGACGGCCGGATCCCGCTTCGGTGTCGGAACCGTCACGGAGAACTTGGCTCCGCTGCGTTGACACGTCGCCTGCCCCGTCACGAGCACGGGGAACTGGAGTGAGCCCGGCTGGGTCACCTGCATCTGGAACTGCACCGGTAGAGGAGCGGAGCGGTCGCAGGAGATGGTGCCGGTGATCTGGGGATCGCTCGCCCCGTTCCTCCCGGCCACGATGTGCCCGGTCGGATCGATGTGCAGCTGCAGGTTGAGCGGCGGAAGGGGCTTCACGTTGGGGTTGAAACTGACATCCGTCACTGCCGCCACCGAACCGAAGGGATTGTCCTCGTCGATGGCCCCGATCACGCATCCGGGAGCCTGGGCGCAGTCGACCGTCCCGCTGACCAACGTCAGGACCCGCGCCACCTGGATGGTGGTGGTGAAGCGTCCCGACCCCTTGGCCGTCACCGAGGTGACATTCCCGAGGCCGTTGGTCGCCACGCACTCGCTGCCGTCGGTGGAGCCGGCGACGCACTCACTCAGCGCGTACCGATGGTGGGGCCGGAAGCCCTTCCCGCTGACGGTGATGCTCTGGCCGTCCACCAGACCGGTCGACGGTGACGCAGCGAGGACGGGCGGGATGATGACGATGTCTTGGAAGGAGATCGGTGTGCTCGCCGACTGCGACGGGTCGTTCAGATTGATGGCGGTCAAGACGCAGGCCGAGGGCTGGGCGCAGTCGATCGCCCCCGCCGGACCGGAAAGGATCCTCGTCACGGTGTAGGAACTCGAGAAGCTCCCGCTGCCGTCGGCTCCGATCAAGGTGCCCGGCAAGCAATTCGACGGTTCCACAGTCGTCTGACCGGCAGGGCACTCGGCCAGGCCGATCTCGGCGTCGGGGTTGAAATTCGTCCCGCTCACCGTGATGGTCTGCCCGTCGAGCAGACCGGTCGACGGATTGGCGGTCACCGTCGGCGGGATGATCACGACGTCGGCGAAGGAGATCGGCGTGCTGGCCACGATCCCCTGTTTCCTGGCGACCACGGCTAGGACACACGCTCCGGCCGTGGCGCAGTCGACCGGTGTCCCCGTCGAAACGGGCGTGATGGTCCGCACGGCCGTCATCGAGGTGGAGAACGAGCCGCTGGAATCGCTCTTCACCAAGGTCCCGTTTCCTGCCGTCAGGCCACAGCTCGAAAGCGCCGTCGCACCGGTCGTGCACTCGACGAGGGCGTAGACGGTCTTGGCCGTGAAGCTGTTTCCCGTCACCGCCATGGCCTGACCGTCGAGCAGGCCGGTGGACGGACTGACCGTCACCGTCGGGCTTCCCGTCGGCGTCGGGGCTTGATGGACCCGGCCGGCCGCCGCCCGGTGGGTCGCCGCCA
>DATNJD010000006.1:0-3071 GCA_035604075.1 Acidimicrobiales bacterium | reverse complement strand
TGCGGGGGCGGCCCGCCCCGGAGAAGCTCAAGGTGTCGATCAACCTGCTGGGGGGATGGCGCAACACCATGACGTTCGTGCTCACCGGGTTGGACGTCGAGGAGAAGGCCTCCCTCGTCGGGCGCACCATGGACGGCCTCGTGGGTGGGGAGCGGGGCTTCGCCCGGTACGACGCCCGCCTCATCCGCACCGACGTCGCCGACGCGCCCACCAACGAGCAGGCCAGCGCCCAGCTGCGCATCACCGTCAAGGACCCCGACCCCGACGTCGTGGGCCGGCGCTTCTCCAACGCGGCCACCGAGCTCGCCCTGGCGAGCTACCCGGGCTTCTATCTCACCTCCCCCCCCGCCGAGGGCACCGCCTACGGGGTGTTCTGGCCGACGCTCGTGGCGCGCCACGAGGTCTCCGAGGTCGTCGTCCACCACGACGGTCGGCGCGTCCCGGTGCCACCCGGGCCGGGCGCGAGCTCAGGATCGGGCGCACCGGCCCAGGCGTCGGCGCCGGCGCCCGGGGCGGGCTATGGCGACGGCCCGACGCGCCGGGTGCCGCTCGGGACCGTGATCGGGGCCCGGTCAGGCGACAAGGGAGGCAACGCCAACGTGGGTCTGTGGGCGCGCACCCCCGCCGGCTTCGCGTGGCTGGCCGCCGAGCTCACCGTGGACCGGTTCCGGGAGCTGCTCACCGAAGCGGCCGGGCTCGAGGTGGACCGCTACGAGCTCGGCAACCTCCTGGCCCTCAACTTCGTGGTGCACGGCCTGCTGGGTGAGGGCGTGGCCTCCTCGACCCGGCCCGACCCGCAAGCCAAGAGCCTGGGTGAGTACCTCAGGTCGCGTGTGGTCGACGTGCCCGAGGCCCTGCTCGACGAGCTTCCTCCCGCCGACGACACGAGGTGAGCCATGGACTTCCGTGAGACCGACGAACAGCGGATGCTGCGCGACGCCGTCAACGGCATCGCGTCGAAGTACGGCCACGGCTACTTCGTGGAGCGGGCCCGGGCCGGAGGTCGCGCCGACGAACTGTGGGACGAGCTCGCCGCCGGTGGGTTCTTGGGGGTGAACGTCCCCGCGCAGTACGGCGGAGGCGGCATGGGCATCGCCGAGCTCGCCATCGTCCTCGAGGAGCTGGCCGCCAACGGCTGCCCCTTGTTGCTGCTCGTGGTGTCCCCCGCCATCTGCGCCACCATCATCGCCAGCTTCGGCTCCGACGTGCAGAAGCAGACGTGGTTGCCGCGCTTCGGTTCGGGAGAGCTCAAGATGGCGTTCGCCATCACCGAGCCCGACGCCGGGTCCAACAGCCACAAGATCGCCACCACGGCCCGGCGCGACGGCGACGTGTACCGGCTGGAGGGGACCAAGTACTACATCTCCGGGGCGGACGAGTCCGAGGCGGTGCTGGTGGTCACGCGCACCGGCGTCGACGAGCAAAGCGGCCGGGGCCGCCTGTCGTTGTTCGTCGTCGACCTCGACAGCCCGGGACTGCACAAGTCCCTCATCCCCGTGGAGATCGTGGCGCCCGAGAAGCAGTTCACCTTGTTCTTCGACAACGTCGAGGTCCCCGCCGACCGCCTGCTGGGCACCGAGGGCGACGGCCTGCGCCAGGTGTTCGTGGGGCTCAACCCCGAACGCATCATGACGGCGGCCATGGCCACCGGCATCGGCCGCTACGCGCTCGACAAGGCGGCCGCCTATGCCCGCGACCGGTCGGTGTGGGGGACGCCCATCGCCCGTCACCAGGGAATCTCCCACCCCCTGGCCAAGGCCAAGATCGAGGTCGAGCTGGCCCGCCTGATGGGCCAGAAGGCGGCGTGGGCCTGTGACAGCGGCGCCGACGCGGCGGTGGCCGGCGAAGCCGCCAACATGGCCAAGTACGCCGCGGCCGAGGCCGCCCTGGGCGCGCTCGACCAGGCCATCCAGACCCTCGGGGGCAACGGGATGTCGTCGGAGTTCGGCCTGGCCGACATGTGGGGGATGACCCGCCTCCTGCGCACCGCCCCGGTCAGCCGGGAGATGATCCTCAACTTCGTCGGCCAACACTCGTTGCACCTGCCCAAGTCCTACTGACCCCGGTCCTCCTGAAACGGCCGATATCTTCGACGCATGCCCGCTGGCGCGCGCCTGGCCCGAAAGGTCCCCGAAGTCACGCTGTACTTCTGGATCATCAAGCTGCTCACCACCGCCATGGGCGAGTCCACGTCCGACTACCTCGTGTACCGCATCGACCCCGTGGTGGCGGTGGTCCTGGGAGCCATGGCGCTGGTGGCGGCGTTGGCGTTGCAGCTCGTGGTGCGCCGCTACATCGCCTGGGTGTACTGGCTGGCCGTCGTCATGGTGGCCGTCTTCGGCACCATGGCCGCCGACGTCCTGCACATCCGCCTGCACGTCCCCTACGACGTGTCCACGGCGCTGTTCGGCGTCTCGCTCGTCATCATCTTCGTGGTGTGGTACCGGACCGAGCGGACGCTGTCGATCCACAGCATCACCACGCCGCGCCGGGAGCTGTTCTACTGGGCCACGGTCCTGGCCACCTTCGCCCTGGGCACGGCGGCGGGTGACATGACGGCGGTCACGTTGCACCTGGGCTATCTGACCTCGGCCGTCGTATTCACGATCGTCATCGCCGTGCCCGCCGTCGCGTACTACACCGTGCACCTCAACGAGATCGTGGCCTTCTGGTTCGCCTACATCATCACGCGACCGGTGGGGGCGTCCTTCGCCGACTGGATGGGCGTGGCCCACCGGCTCGGCGGCCTCAACATGGGAAGGGCCACCGTCAGCGCCATCCTCACGGTTCTCATCGTGGCCCTGGTCGGCTACCTGACCGTCACCCGCCTCGACGTCGCCGACGCGGCGGTGGCCGCCGCTGCGGCTCCCTGACCAACCCTGCTCGCTGACCAGCCCTACTTCCTGACCAACCCTGCTCGCCGACGTTCAGGTGGTGGGGGCGAAACGCCGGGCGTCGTCCGCCGCGTACTTGGCGACCACGGTGTCGACCGCCGCGGTGCGCTCGACCGCCGCGGTCACCTCGGCCAGACGGCTCCCGGGCAGGGCGAAGGTCATCTCGTCGGGCCGCAT
>DATNJD010000005.1:0-5809 GCA_035604075.1 Acidimicrobiales bacterium | reverse complement strand
CCCGACCGCCGCGAGGCGCAACGGGCGCTGGCCCGCGACGTGTGCACCCTGGTGCACGGTGAGACCGAGACGCGGCGGGCGGAAACGGCCGCCAACGCCCTGTACTCGGAGGAGATCACCGAGCTGGACGAACTCACCCTGCTCGACATGTGCGCCGATGCGCCGACCAGCGTTCTGTCGCGAGCCCGCCTCGACGACATGACTCTCGTCGATGTCCTCGTCGCCACCGGTCTGGCGAAATCCAAGGGTCAGGCCCGCACGACGATCACCCAGGGTGGGGCCTACGTCAACAACCGACGGGTGGACGACGCCGAGGCGCGATTGGGTGCGCACGACCTGCTCTTCGACCGCTACCTGGTCCTGCGCCGGGGGCGCCGGGACTACCATCTCCTGCGGTTCGAGTAGCGGACACCGCGTCCGCACCGCACCTGGAGGCACCAGGCGTGATCTTCTTCGCCCTCATCGGCATTCTCGTCATTGCCGCCGTGCTGGTGGCGGCGGCGATGAGCCTCTTCCTCCGACGTCACGGAGAGACCGACACGCCCAAGCCGGGCTGGGTGCCGACCGACGAGGTCTTCCACGATCCGGACTCGGACCGGGTCATGCGCGTGTGGTCCGACCGCACCGGTGGACGTCACTCGATCCCCGAAACCGTCGAAGGGACACCTCCACTATGAGCGACCCCGTCAACCTGACCGTCGGCCCGTCCGACACGGTGCTCGATCCACCGCACGCGGTCGCCGCCCAACGACTCCGGGTCGCCCTGGCCACGCCGGCCGACGGTCGCCGCGACGCCGTCTCCGACGTGGTGCGGGCCTTTCCCGACTGGTGTGACGCGTGGGCCGCGCTCGGCGGCCTCGCCCGCGACGACATCGAGGCCTACGCCTGTTACCGCGTCGGCTACCACCGCGGCCTCGACGCGCTGCGCAAGTCGGGGTGGCGCGGGACGGGGTATGTCCGCTGGTCGCACGAATCCAACCGGGGGTTCCTGCGCTGCCTCGACGGACTGCGAGCCACCGCCGCCGTGATCGGTGAGCCGGCGGAAGAGCAGCGATGCGACCTCTTTCTCCGTCAGCTCGATCCGTCGTGGCCCCCGGCCGATCTGGCGGCACCGCCCGGTGGACCATCGCCCGGTGGACCATTGCGGTGACGCCCGGACGCCGAGCGTCCGGGCGACGTTGCGCCGCCCGCGGCCGGCGCCTGGCCCTGGCGCTGTCGGTGACGGTTCCAGGCCTGGGGTTCTGCCTGGCCGCCTGTGGCAGCACCACTTCGGGCACCACCCTGGCCGAGCAGGTGTCGAACTGGGCCACGTCAACGGGATTCTCGGCCCAGGTGGCGACGCTCCAGGGCGACCTGCGCCGTATCGGGCCCGGGGCCCCGGGACGAAGTGCGGGAACACTGCGTACCGACTGCGACGTCCTCGTCACCGACACCTTGGCCGCCAACCAGAACCTGCCCACCCCCGACCTGACCCTCACCACGTTGCTCTCGGACGCCTACACGGCGGCCGGTACCGCCGGACGCGACTGCTTCTCCGGTGCCGGTGGCCCCAGTCGGCTCCTCGCCCGATCGATCTCCGAGCGGACGACGGCGCGTCGTGACCTCATCAAGTCGTTGGCGCGCTATGACACGGTGACCGTCTCCTCGGCCGGAGGGGGTTCGTGACCCGGCCGGCCGGTGACATCGTCGGCCCCGTCCCCGACGGACGCGATCCCGATGCCTATGACCGGCTCCGCCGACGCGTCCTGTGGTCGTTGCCTTCCGGCCTCTACGTTCTCGGTTCGCGCGCCGGCGCCCGTCGCAACCTGATGACGGTGAGCTGGGTCACCCAGGTCGCCCTGTCACCCAAGTTGATCGGCGTCGGCGTCGAACAGGCGGCGGTGACCCACGAGTTGCTGGTCGACGGCGGCGTCTTCACCCTCAGCCTCCTGGCCCGTCGCCACCGGGCGCTCGTGCGCCACTTCGTGAAACCGGTGCAGGACATCGCCGTCGACGAGGAGACCGGCCTCGGAACCATGAACGGTGTGCCCGTGGCCGGCGCGCCATCGGGAGCGCCCATCCTGGCCGCCGCCGTGGCCTGGATCGACTGCGAGATCCGCCACCGCCTCCCCCTCGGCAGCCACACCTGGTTCGTGGGCGAAGTGACGGACGTCGGGGCGGTCGAGGCGGGCTCGGAGCCGACCCCCGATGGCGACGACGACGCCGACGGGATCCTGCGTATGGAGGACACCCGGATGAACTACGGCGGTTAGCTCCCGCCGCTCCTGCTCCCGCCCCCGTCCCCGTCCGGTCTGAGGTCGATGCGGAGGGTGAGAATGCCCTCCGCCAGGGTGGCGTCGGCGTCACCGAGCATGGCGTAGTCCATGAAGTCGACCTGCGCCTGATCGATGAACCGCTGCCGCTCGGGCCCCTCGATGGGGGGGATGCCCCGGTTGCGCACGGCCGTGGCCCGCGCCCGGAACCGCTCGATCATGGCCGCCGGGTCGAATTCTTCGGGCACAATTCCGACTGTACCTGGACCAGCTCCCGGGGTCGGGGCCGGTGTCGGAGGCCCGTTGACGCCGGGTACACTCGATGTGTTGCTCGCCGCGGGGACGCGCCCCGGCCGATGGAGGAGTCGCTCGTGAAGAAGGGACGACATCGCCGCTTCGAAGAGGCCCGCAGCCTGAAGCGCTCAGTCGCGACCGTGCCCGAACCGTGTGCCGAATGCGGCGCCGACCCCGAGGACGAACACGCATCGTGGTGCATGGCCGAGACGGACGAACTCGACGACACCTTCGGTGACGGCGAGGGGTCCGCGGCCGAGGACGACCCGCTCGCCCACGACGACCCGCTCGCCCCGTAGCGCCGTCGCTCCCCGTTTCCGGTCGGCCGTCGCCGGCCGACGTTCCGACCGTTCAGCGCCGGCGGACGGCGGGATGGGGGAGAGGGACGGCCACGGGGACGACGGTGGGGGTCGATGCCTCGGCAGGTCCGGTGGTGCCGTTGGCGCGCCGTGAACCGTTCGTGGCTGTCGACGACCGCCCCGCCCGCGCCTGGAGATAGCGGACGAGTCGCTTGTAGATCTTGCGCCCGCTCAACGCGATGAGCTCGGGCTCCAGTTCCTCGTAGACCGGACGCGTCCCCACGAACGCATCGGGAGCCTCGGTGCACCACCAATGGAACTCGGCCCCGCCCGCACCCCAGTCGCGGCGGTCCCACTGCCGGATCACCGACGTCACGTAGCCGTCGTCGGCCACCTCGTCCTCGCGGCGCAACGGAAGTTGCCAGCAGACGTCGGGCTTGAGCTCGAGGTGGGGCACGCCGCGCTCGACGGCGGCGCGGTGCAGAGCACATCCGGCGCCGCCGGCGAACCCGGGCCGGTTCAAGAAGATGCAGGCCTCCTTCACCATTCGGGTGGAGAGGTCACCGCCGCTGCTGCGCTTCACCACCCGCGGCTTGCCTCCGTCGCGGCCCTGACCCTGCTTCCAGAATTGCCATTGCTCGGGCGTGAGGGTGGCCGCCGCCGCCTCGACCCGGCGAGCGTCCTTGGCCCCGGTGAAATGGGCGCCGTACGAGCAGCATCCCTCCCCCAGCTCGGGGGCCGGTCCCGTCATCACGCCCTGACAGCCCCGCCCGAAGATGCAGGTCCAGTTGCTCTCCAGGAAGGTCACGTCGAACAGCCAGGTCCGTTCGTCGTCGGGGTCGGGGAAGCTCATCCACTCATGGGTCCCCTCGGGAGCCTGGCGCCACGTCTCGTCGGCCGCGTTACGCCGTGGTCGGACTTTCTTCTCGGTCATCTCAACTCCCGCCGGCGGTCGTCGCCACGTCGAGGACGAATGTTCGGAACTGGGCATCGGTCGGTTCTGCACAGCAGAACCATGATTCGGTCAGTCGGGGTCTGTCGTCGGGTGCGAGGGCCGATCGCAGGCGCCCGTCGGCAACCGGTGCGCCGGCCGGGTGCGCCGGTTGCCGCGCTCAGAGGGTGGCACCGGCGGCGGCGGCGACTGCCTCGTAGGCGCGCATCGCCGGCCACTGCTCGGCGGCCGCCTTCTCGGCGATGGCGGCGAACTCCTGTTGGACGATGTCGAGCCGGGGATCGGGCGACTGCCACGTCCAGGTCAAGCCCCCGGTGTCGTAGGGCCCGAGAGCCCCGTCCAGAGCCCCCGAGCCGATCAACAGCGATCCGGGCGGCACGAGAAGCCGGATGGAGTAGTGCACGGGGTCGACGTTTCCCACCAGGTCGCAGGAGGCGAGAAGATCGAGCAGGGCGGCCACATCGTCCGCCGTCGTCCACGGGGTGAAGGGCATGAGTGACGGCCGGGGCTCGATGCCCGTGCCGCGCAGAACGGCGACCGCTTCGATCTCGTCGGCCACGGTGTGACCCTTGTCCAGCCGGCGGAGCACCTCGTCGCTGGCCGACTCGAAGGCCGACACCACGAAGAGGCAGCCGGCCTCGGCCAGAGCGGGCCACATGTCGCGGTGGCGCAGGATGTGCTCCACCTTCACGGTGACGTCGAAGGAGAGCTCGGGAAAGGCCCCGTGGACCGCCGCCACCACCCGCGCGGCGTGATGGGGACCGTTCAAGAAGTCCGGATCGCCGAACGTGATGTGTCGGGCCCCGAGATCGACGAGCTGGGCCACATCGGCCACCACGGCCTCGGGACCCACCAACCGGGTGCGACCGTCGTAGACCACGGGCACAGGGCAGTGCCGGCACCGGTGGGCGCAGCCGTGGCTGGCCTCCACGTACCCGACCAGCCGCTCGTCGCCGGCCACGGCCAGCCGGGCGTAGCGGTCGAGAGGCGGGAGAAGCTCACGGGCGGGCAGCCCGAACCGACCCCGTCCGAGAGAGACGACGGCCTCGCCCCGGCCGTGTCGGCGACCGGTGCGGCCGGCGGCGATCTCGTTCACCCAGCCCACGAGCTCCGGTTCGTACTCACCGGCGATCGTCCGGTCCACCAGGGATCCGGTGGACGTCTCCTCGAGCCCCGCGTCGAGTCCGGCGTACAGACCGTAGAGACACAGGGCGACGTCGGGTCGCCGGGCGCGGATCTCGGCGCACGCCGTCAGCGCCAGCCGCATGGCCGTGTGCATGGGAACCGAAGAGGCCACGGCGTCGGCCCAGTCGAGGGTGTCGGAGCCGAGCGGGTCGATGGCCAGATCCACGCAACGCACGTCGTGCCCGTTGCGCATCAGTGCACCGGCCGGCGACGCCACGTGGAGCGGCTGATGACCGAGTTCGTAGGTGGAGAGCAACAGAACGTGCACGAGCCCACCGTAGTGGGCGCCGCCGGTCAGGTCGGAGAACTGAAACCCGGCGCGCTGATCCGGATGTCGAGCAGCGTCCGCGCGCGTCGGAGCGCCGCCTCCACGTCCTGCGGTGTTTCGCCCCGGGCGAACACGAAACCGAGGTACCGGCTGCCTTCGGGCACCGGCTCCACCGGTCGACCGACGGGGATGGTGATCTGCACGTCGGTGACGCCGGGGACCCGCGCGGCGAGCTCGCGACCGTCGACGCCTTCCAGGATCCCGGCCCTGGGGATGGGAAGCATGAACACTCCGGAGGCGCCGCGGCGCCGCCGCATCGAGCCGAGGTCCCACCCGAGCGCCTGCGCGATCACCAACTGCTCGAGTGTCCGCCCCGTGGCGAAGGTGAGCGTCCGGGCACACAGGCCGCCGATGGTCCGGGCCGCCACCTCGATCACCGAGGCCCGTCCCTCTGTCACCCGGACCTCGGCGTGGACGGGTCCCTGGACGAGCCCGAGAGCGCGGCAGGCGGACGCGGTGGTGGCCACCACCGCGTCGAGGTCGTCCGATCCGAGCCGCG
>DATNJD010000004.1:0-13772 GCA_035604075.1 Acidimicrobiales bacterium | reverse complement strand
CGCCTCGGGGTCCCAGTCCGACCCCATCTCGGAGAGCGTCTGACCGGGCTGCACGATGGAGGCCCGCACACCGGTACCCTCGAGCTCCATCTGCAGTGTCCGGGCATAGCCTTCGAGTCCCCACTTCGACGACACGTAGGCCTTGTTCAAAGGCCGGGGCGAACGGACGACCTCGGAAGTGACGAAGACCATGTCTCCGTGGTGGCGTTGCGTCATTCCCGGCAGCAGGAGGGTGACCATGTGGTGGGCTCCCACCAGGTTCACCCCCACGGTGGCGGCGAACGCCCCCGGCGACGCATCGATGGTGGCGTCGGGGAGATTCCGTCCGGCGCACGAGACAAGGACGTCGATCTCCCCGACGGCCTGGCGGGCCCCGTCCACGAACGAACCGATGGACTGTTCGTCTCCAAGATCGAGCTCGAGGGCGTGCGCCTCGCCTCCCTGGGCGTCGATCTCCCGGGCGACCTCCCGGCATCGGGCCACACGACGGGCACCGAGGACCACGGGGTGGCCGCGTGCCGCCAGGGCCCGGGCCGTGGCTTGACCGATTCCGGCGGAGGCACCGGTCACGATGGCGGGACGACGATCGGGGTGGGCGATGGAACGGGACATGATCGGCGGTCGGGCCTCAGCGCGCCGAGACGGTGGTGGGCAGGTGGGCGAAGCCGCGCACGTTGATCGAGTGCACCCGATCGACACCGCCGGTGTCGATCTCATACTGACCGATACGCAGAAGGAGCTCCTGGAGACCGACGCGGGCCTCGAGCCGTGCCAGGGCGGCGCCGAGACAGAAGTGGCGCCCGCTCCCGAAGCTGACGAGCTTGGAGGTGTCACGATCGAGGTCGTAGAGGTCAGGCGCGGGGAAGGTGCGAGGATCGCGGTTGGCCGAACCCACCAACAGAAGGACCCGCTCACCGTCGTGAAGGACGGTCCCGTGCAGTTCGACCTCACCGGTGGTGACGCGGAGCAACATCTGCGACGAGGTGTCGAAGCGCAAGGTCTCCTCGACCCAGTCGGGGATCCGGCCCGGGTCGGAGAACACCTTCGCCCGTTGGTCGGGGAACCGCCAACCCCAGTACCAGGCGTTGGCCAGGAGCTTGGTGGTCGTCTCGTTTCCGGCCACGACCATGAGGAAGAGAAAGGAGATCACCTCGTCATCGTCGAGACGGTCGCCCGACAGGTCGGCGCCGATCAGTGCCGACGTCAGGTCGTCGGAGGGATGGACGCGGCGCCGGCGGACCATCTCGTCGAAGTATCCGGCCATGGACAGAGCAGCTTCGAGGCCTTCAGGCGGGATGTCGTTGAGACCCTCGACGCGGTGCATGAGGAGGTCCGCCAGGCGCCTGACCTCGGCCCGATCGGCCCGGGGAACGCCGATCATCTCGGAGATGACGTCCATGGGGAGCAACCCGGCGAAGTCGCCCACGAAATCGAAATGGCCGCGGTCGACCGCCGTCTCGGCGTGCTCGACGGCCAGGCGCCTGATCCCTTCCTCCAGTTCGGCCACCCGGCGGGGGGTGAACGCCTTGGACACGAGCGACCGCATGCGCGTGTGGTCAGGCGGGTCCATGGCCAGGAACGACATGGCCCGGTGCGCGTCGGGCCCGTAGGCGGCGGGATCGAGGGAGACGCCGAAACGATTCGAGAGTTGGGAGGGATTGCGGAAGGCGGCCAGGACGTCCTCGTGGCGTGACAGTGCCCAGAAGTCGAGGTCGTCGTTGCGGTAGAGGGGGGCCTCTTCGCGCAGACGGGCATAGGTGGGATACGGGTCCTCGTGGATCTGGTAGTCGTACGGGCTGTAGCGGAGCGGGGCCTCGGTGTCGGTGGTCATCGGGCGTCTCCGAGGAGGGCCCGGGCCACGTCGACCAGGGCGTCGGGGACCGAGGCGTACGGAAGGTGGCCCATGCCCGCCCACAGCATCGCTCCCGAGTAGGCGAGGTCGAGGCTCAAGGCGACAGTGGGGTCGGCGTCGTCACCCAGCGCCGCGGCGAGGCGGGCGTGCAGCTCCGCGCCGAACCGGACGCGCAGGTCCCTGACGTCGGGGCCGCTGCCGAGGAGGGCAGTGGTGCAGGCTGCCGCCAGGTGCGGATCGTCAGCCATGAACAGGCCGAGATCGTTGAGGGCGTGGGTGAGGCGGTCGAGAACGCTGGCGCCGGCCGGGCAGTCGAGCGGCGCCAGCGCATGGAACCGCCGCCACAGCACTTCGGCCAGGAGATGGTCCTTCGAAGCAAAGTAGGTGTACGCCGTGGCCGGGGCGACGCCGGCGCGCCGGGAGGCGCTGCGCACCGTCATCCCGTCGTACCCGTTGTCGCGCGCCTCGTCGGCGGCGGCGTCCACGAGGCGCTGCACCGCCGCCGCCTGCTTGGCCGTCATGCGCCGGCGAGTGGTTTCGGCACCATCAACCTCGACCATCGTCACCGTCTCGTCCAGGGGTACCGTCGACGCAGACGTCACGGGGCGGGCTCCGGCTCGGGGATGTGCGGGGTGCCGTCGCGCATGGGCGGGAAGGCGAAGGTGGCGGCTGTGGTGCCGGCCGTGATGCGGGTGATGTCGGCGACGGGCAGGGTCTCCGTGTCCTCATCGATGAGGACCTCCCAACGGCAGTGCGGCGAGCGGCCGGACGGGACACGTGGCGGCCGGTGGACCGGCCTGATCCTCGCCTTCGGGTTCACGGCCTGCGCGGTGACGTCGAAGGTGCCGTCTTCGATGTGGTGGCACATGTTGGTGACCATGACGTCGCCGAAGGGTTCGGCGTCCATGAGTGCACCGCAGTGGGCCAGCTCGAAATACCCGTGGCTCTCGTCCACCACTTCGTAGTGGACGTCCATGTAGTGATGGGGGAAGCCAGGATCGAGTTGCAGGACCTTGAAGATGGCCGAGACCCCGTCGCCTTCGATGTCCATGATCTGGCGGAGGCGGGCGCCGTAGAGGGGGCTCGCCCCCGCCCATTCCTCCACGGCCAGCTCCTTCATGACGTCGCCCCCGAAGCGCATGGCGATGGCGGCGCACATGGAGCGGTCCAGAAGGTGCACGATGAGGGCGAATTCCCTCACGAGCCGGACAAGAGCCTCCTTGGAGAGGTCCTCGTAGCGGAAGTCGGGGTCGAAGGGCCCCGCATAGTCTTTGCGGTCGGTCATGGCCACAGACTACGGTCCAGACACCTGTCCGGCAACAGGCGGAGGAATGGTCATGGAATCGGAAACCAGCCCCCCCACGGTCGGCGTCATCGGCCTCGGCGACATCGGCAGCGGCGTGGCCAAGGGCCTGCTCCGCGCCGGGATCGACCTGGTCGTCTGTGACGTGAGGCCCGAGTCGACGGCGCCCTTTGCCGACCGGGCCACCGTGGCGGCCGACCCGGCCGACCTGGGTGCCCTGGTCGATGTGGTTGTGGTCGCCGTGGTGACCGACGACCAGGTTCTCTCCGTTCTCGAGGGCCCCGGGGGCGCGCTCGGCCGCGCCCGACCGGGCACCACCGTCCTGATCGTCTCGACGGTGGGCCCGAGCACGGTGGCGCGGGTGGCGGAACTGAGTGCGGCGTGCGGCGTCCGTGTCGCCGACTGCGGGGTGAGCGGCGGTCCGAGCTCGGCGGCCGAGGGGATGCTCGTCTCCATGGTCGGCGGGGACGACGAGGTGGTCGAGGGCATCCGGCCCGTGCTCGACGCCTTCAGCTCCCTGGTCGTCCGCATGGGCCCGCTCGGAGCAGGGCTGCAGGCCAAGCTGGCCCGCAACCTCGTCCAGTACGCCTCGTGGCTGGCCGCCTACGAGGCCCAAGTCCTGGCCGAGGCGGCCGGCATTGAGCTGGCCAAGCTGGCACAGGTCATCCGGGCCAGCGATGCCCGCATCGGCGGGGCATCGACGTTGATGTTCCGACGCACGGTCGCCCCCTTCTCGGCCGACGACGACGACGGTCTCGTGAACGCCATGCGCACCGCCGCCACGCTCGCCCACAAGGACCTGCGTGGTGCCATGGAGCTGGCCGCAGACCTCGGCATCGAGCTTCCCTTGGCCGCCATGACCGACGCCCGGGCCGATGCGTTGTTCGGGATCGGGCCCGACACCGGGGGGACGACCGGAGTCGACGCCGGTGGTCGGCGATGAGCGACGCTTTCGGCGAGGAGCGGATGCTCATCGACGGCGCGCTGGTGGCATCGTCGAGCGGCGCCACCTACCCGACGATCAATCCAGCCACGGAAGAGACTCTGGGAGTGGCGGCTGACGCCGCGCCGGGCGATCTCGACGGCGCCATCGCCGCCGCCCGGCGGGCTTTCGACGAGTCGTCGTGGTCGACCGACGTGTCCCTGCGCGTGCGCTGCCTCCGTCAACTGAAGCAGGCCATGACGGCCCACGCCGACGAGCTGCGGGCCATGACCATCGCCGAGACGGGCTCGCCGCTGTTCTTCACCCGCTCGGCCGCCCTCGACGAGCCGGTGACCTCGCTCGGGTGGGTGGCGGACCTGGCCGAAGGCTACGAGTGGACAACCGACCTGGGCACGGCGACCCCGCTGGGGATGCCCGCTCACCGGTGGGTCCGTCGCGAACCGACAGGGGTGGTGGCGGCTATCACGCCGTGGAACGTGCCTCATCAGATCAACCTGGCCAAGCTCGGACCGGCCCTGGCCGCCGGGAACACCGTCGTACTCAAACCGGCGCCCGACACGCCCTGGTGCGCCACCGTGCTGGGGCGGTTGATCGCCGAGGAGACCGACATGCCGGCCGGTGTGGTGAACATCGTGACGTCGTCGGTGGCCGACTTCGGGGCGCCCCTCGCCACCGACCGGCGGGTCGACCAGGTCAGCTTCACCGGCTCGACCGATACCGGCCGCACGGTGATGGCCGCCGCCGCCGGCACCGTGAAGCGCGTCTTCCTCGAGCTCGGTGGGAAATCGGCCTTCGTGGTCCTCGACGACGCCGATCTGTCCGCCGCCTGTGCCACGGCCGCCTTCATGGTGTGCACGCACGCCGGACAGGGCTGTGCCATCACCACCCGGTTGATCGTTCCCCGGGAGCGGTTCGATGAGGCCGTCGATCTCACCGCCGGCACCCTGCAGGGGTTGGCCGCCGGTGATCCACTCGACCCGGGTACCGTGTGCGGTCCACTCATCAGCGAACGCCAGCGAGCCCGGGTGGAGAGCTACATCCGATTGGCCCGGGAGGAGGGGGGAAGCATCGTGATCGGAGGCGGCCGTCCGGCGGACAGGGAGAAGGGGTACTTCGTGGAGCCCACCCTTGTCGTCGGGCTGAAAGGCGACGCCCGCGTGGTGCGAGAAGAGATCTTCGGACCGGTCCTCGTGATGAGCGCACACGACGGCGACGATGACGCCGTGGGAAGGGCCAACGACTCGTCCTACGGCCTGTCCGGCTCGGTGTGGGGTGGACGCGACCGGGCCATGGCCGTCGCCGCCCGCCTGCGCACCGGAACCGTAGGCGTCAATGGCGGCGTGTGGTACAGCCCCGACGTTCCGTTCGGGGGCTACAAGCAGTCGGGATTGGGGCGGGAGATGGGGGTGGCCGGATTCGAGGAGTACCTCGAGACGAAGTCGATCGCCGAGCCGGCATGACCGCCGACCGTCGTCCCCCCAAACCCGATCGCGCCCGGGGCATCGAGAAAATGCGCGAGGTGTACAACTTCTCCGTCGACCCCGACGATGTTCCCGGCGACTTCGTGGCCTACACCGTCGACCATCTGTTCGGTGACGTCTGGTGCCGGCCGGAGCTGAGCGTTCCCGAGCGCCGCCTGCTCACCATCGGCGTCCTGGCCACCCTGGGGAAGACGGACTTGCTCGACGTCCAATTCTCGAGCGCGCTGGCCAACGGGGAGATGACCGAGGACCAGGTACGTGAGGTCGTCGTCCACCTGGTGCACTACGTGGGATGGCCGTTGGCCACGGACCTGAGCGCGGCGGCCGAACGTGTCATCGCCCGACGACAGTCGCCCTCGAGCTGAGAGAGCGACGGGGTCATGAGCAACTACGACTTCAGCGGAAAAGTTGCCGTGGTGACCGGGGCGGGGCGCGGCATCGGCCGTGCCTACGCCGAGGGCCTGGCCCATGCCGGCGCCTCGGTGGTGGTGGCCGACATCGACGTGGACAACGCCCGGGCGGTGGCCGAGGCCATCACGGCCGGCGGGGCGTCAGCCGTGGCCACACGGGTGGATGTGTCCGCACCGGATTCGGCGCAGTCCATGGCCGACGTGGCCGCCGAACGGTTCGGGGGCATCGACTTCCTCGTCAACAACGCCGCCATCTTCGGCGGGATGAAGCTCGATTTTCTGCTCACGGTGGACTGGGACTATCTCGAGCGTTTCCTGGCCGTGAACCTGACCGGTGCCCTGGTGTGCACCCGTGCCTGTTATCCGTCGATGTCCGATCGGGGCGGGGGCGCCATCGTGAACCAGTCGTCCACCGCCGCCTACCTCTACGCCGGCTACTACGGATGGGCCAAGGCCGGCGTGAACTCGCTCACCCAGCAACTGGCCCACGAGCTCGGCAGCATGAACATCCGGGTGAACGCCATCGCACCGGGCCCCACCAACACCGAGGCAGCCCGAACGGTCGTCCCCGAGTCCTACATGCGTGATCTCATCGGTTCCCTGGCGCTCAAGCGCCAAGGGGAACCCGACGACCTGGTGGGTATGTGCCTGTTCCTGCTGTCGGACGATGCCAGGTGGGTGACGGGGCACATCTTCAACGTGGACGGTGGGCAGGTCATGCGTCCCTGACCAGGGATCCGATCACCGATCGGCCCCGCCTCCATCCGCCTCCGCACACCGGCCGCATTCAGGGCCGGCTCACAGGAGGCCACCAGGGCTCTCCAAGGTCCGCCCTCGATGCTCTGTCCCATGATGGCGACGCAGACGGTGCGACCCCGTACCGTGGACCCGACGGGCACCGCCGACACGGCAGCCACCGCCCGACGGGCGGGGGACGAGGAGCAGCTGCGGCCGGTCTGCGTGGACGTCGTCGTCCCCGTCTACAACGAGGAACGGTCCCTCGGCCCGAACGTCCGGCGGCTGCGGTCGTACCTGGACCGGTCGTTCCCCTTCACGAGCGTCGTGACGGTGGTGGACAACGGCAGCACCGACGCCACGCCCATTGTGGCGGCCGACCTGGCGCGGGAACTCGACGGGGTGCGGACGGTGCGGCTCGTCGACAAGGGCCGGGGCCGGGCCCTTCGCGCCGCGTGGTCGACGTCGACGGCCCAGGTCGTCGCCTACACCGACGTCGACCTGTCCACGTCGCTCGACGCCCTGCTTCCCCTGGTGGCGCCGCTGTTGTCGGGCCACAGCGACGTGGCCATCGGAACCCGACTGGCGCACGGCGCCCGCGTCGTGCGAGGCCCGAAGCGGGAGCTGATCTCGCGGGTCTACAACCTTCTGCTCAAGTCGTGCCTCAGAAACGGGTTCTCCGACGCCCAGTGCGGGTTCAAGGCGGCGCGGACCGAGGTGGCCCGGCTCCTGCTCCCGCAGGTCGAGGACAACGAGTGGTTCTTCGACACGGAGTTCCTGGTCCAGGCCGAGCGCAGCGGATTTCGCATCCACGAGGTGCCGGTCGACTGGGTCGACGACCCCGACAGCCGGGTCGACATCGTCCGGACGGCCCGTGACGACGTGCGGGGACTCGTCCGGCTCTGTCTGGAACGAGGGGCGCGGGCCACCGATGTCGGTTGCTCCGACCTTCCGGACACCGTGGCCAGCTTCGCCCGCATCGGGGTGGCCAGCACCGTCGCTTACCTCGTCCTCTTCTTCGCCCTGGCGGGACCGTTGGGTCGCTTCGGCGCCAACGCGGTGGCCCTGGCCGTCTGCACGGTGGCCAACGCCGCCGTCCACCGTCGCTACACCTTCGCCGGACGCGGACGGCCGTCACGCCGCAATCTCGTCCTCGGCGGCGCGGCCGCCTTCTCCACGAGCGCAGTGGTCACCTCATTGGCCCTGGCCCTCGTCGACGCGGCGGCCGTCTCGTCCCCGTGGGTTGTGGCGGCGGCCCTCGTGGCGGCCAACGCCGCCGCCTCCCTCGTCCGTTTCGTCGTCCTGCGGGGCTGGATGTTCCGGACGGCGCAGACCACGGCCCCCGCACCGCTCCCTCGGCGACCGGTCGAAGGACCCACTGCGAGGGCACGCGCATCCCACGTTGTTCCGGCTCCCGCATCGCAACCCGAAGTCCTCGAAGAAAGGCGGACAGGATGACCTTGCTCGTCGATCGGCCCGCCGCCATCGCCGACGCCGATCGGGTTGAAGTGGCGCAACGGCCGCCCCGTGGTGCATGGCAACGGCTCGTGCGGGGGCGACCCGACGATCCGGTCTGGGTGCGGCCGTCGCTGATCCTTCTGCTGGCCTCCACCGCCGTGGCCTATCTGTGGGCACTGGGTGACTCCGGATGGGCCAACTCCTTCTACTCGGCTGCCGTCCAGGCGGGGAAGAAGAGCTGGAAGGCCTTCTTCTTCGGCTCGTCCGACGCGTCGAACTTCATCACCGTCGACAAGCCGCCGGCCTCGTTGTGGGTGATGGAGATATCCGCCCGTCTCTTCGGGCTGAACTCGTGGAGCATCCTCGTGCCCCAGGCGATCGAGGGCGTGGCCACCGTGGCCTTGCTCTACGCCACCGTGCGTCGGTGGTTCCGGCCCAGTGCGGCGCTTCTGGCCGGCGCCGTCATGGCGTCGACTCCGGTGGCGGTGCTCATGTTCCGGTACAACAATCCCGACGCCCTCCTCGTTCTCTTGCTGACCCTGGCCGCCTACGCCACCGTGCGGGCGCTGGAGCGGGCGAGCACCATATGGTTGGTCCTCGCCGCCTCGGCCGTCGGCCTCGGTTTCACCACCAAGATGCTCCAGGCCTTCCTGGTTGTGCCTGCCATCGCTGCCGTCTACCTGGTGGCCGCTCCCACGCCCCTCGGTCGCAGGATCAAGCAGCTGCTCGTGGCGGCGGTGGCGTTGGTGGTATCGGCCGGGTGGTGGGTGGCCGCCGTCGAGCTCACACCGGCTGCCGACCGGCCCTACATCGGGGGATCGCAGGACAACAACCTGCTCAACCTGATCTTCGGCTACAACGGCCTCGGGCGTTTGTCGGGCAACGAGTCGGGCAGCGTCGGTGGTGGGGCGACGGCCGGGTCCCGGTGGGGCCCGACCGGACTCATCCGGCTATTTCGCACCGACATGGGGGGTCAGATCTCGTGGTTGATCCCCGCTGCCCTGATCTTCATGGTCGTCATCCTGGTGCTCACGTGGCGGGCGGCGCGGACCGATCGCACCCGCGCCGCCGTGGTGCTGTGGGGTGGCTGGTTGCTCGTGACCGGACTGGTTTTCAGCTACGCCCAGGGGATCATCCATCCGTACTACAACGTGGCTCTGGCCCCGGCCGTCGGCGCGTTGGTCGGCATCGGGACGGTGACGTTGTGGCATCACCGGCGGCGGCGGCTGTGCCGGGCCGTTCTGGGGGTGGCGTTGGCTGCCACCGCGGTGTGGTCGTTCGTGCTGTTGTCCCGGTCACCGACGTGGTTGCCGTGGCTGCGACCGGCGATCCTCGGCGTCGGCATCGTCGTCGCCGTGATCATCGCGGTGGCGCCGCTGATCAGGGCCAAAGTGGCACTCGTGCTCGGGATCGCCGGCCTCGGCGCGGCGTTGGCCGGTCCGGCCGCCTACGCCCTCGACACGGTGACGGTCCCGCATTCCGGGGCGATTCCCTCGGCCGGACCGGCCGTCCAAGGCGGAGGTCTCGGGCGACCCGGCGGTTTCCCCGGCGGGCTGGCTTTCGGTCGCGGTGCATTCGCCGGGCAGGGACTCGGGCCGGGTCACGGCTTCGGTGCTCCGGCGGGGGCGACAGGTCGCCCGACAGTTCCCGGAGGAGGCATTCCCCCGACCGGACTCAGTGGTGTCGGGACCGGGGGCATCCCCGGGGGGCTCGGCTCCGCCGGGCGCACCGGCACACCGGGAGCGGTGGGTGGCGGCTTCCTCAACAGCAGCCCGGTGGGCCAGGCTGTGGTCCGGCTGTTGCAGAACAACGCTCATGACTACCGATGGGTTGCGGCCACGGTGAACTCCAATTCGGCCGCCGGCTACCAACTGTCGTCGGGCGACGCGGTGATGGCCGTCGGTGGCTTCAACGGCACCGACCCCGCTCCGACCCTGGCCCAATTCGAGACGTACGTCCGTGACGGGGACATCCACTACTTCATCGCCGGAAGCGGCGGATTGGGTGGTGGCGGGCTCGGGGGCGGCACCACGAGCACGGCGTCCCAGATCACCCAATGGGTGGAGAGCCACTACACCTCGAAGACGGTGGACGGGACCGTGCTCTACGACCTGACGATGGCGCCGTCGACATAGCTCGGGGGCGCCGCCACCGACCGGGTTTGACGGACGGGTGCGGCTGCGGCAGCGTGCCCGGGGTGGGTAACGCATTCTTCGACAAGACCGGAGTGCGCCCGACGGGCGGGGGCCGTTACGAGGCCGAGCTCGACGAGCGCTGGAACCTGAGACCCCTGCCCCAAGGGGGGATCGTCACCGCCATCGCCGTGCGGGCCATGGAAGCGGAGCTGGCCCATGACGAGCAGATGCCACGCACGCTCCATACGACATTTGCGGCCCAGGTGGCCCACGGACCGCTCGAGATCGAGGTCGAGGTCCTGCGGACGGGGCGATCGATGTCCCAGCTACGTGCCGAGGTCCGCAACGCCGGCACCGGACGGGGCCACCTGACGACGTGCATCTTCGGTGCCACCCGCGACGGCTTCTCATTCACCGATCTTCGCCCGCCGGCCGAGATCCCCGATCCAGCCGTGTGCCGTTCCTTTCGCGAGCCACCGCCAGAGGGCGTCGACTCGCTCGAGCCCATGCCGTTCTGGAACGAGCTGGTCGAGGGCCGGTCGGTGCTCGGCCATGCGCCGTGGGACGAGTACGAGCCCGAGGAAGCCCGGCGGGTGATGTGGTACTCGTTCAAAGAACCGCCCGTGCTCGACGACGGTCGGATCGACCCGCTGGCCCTCATCGTCCTGGCCGACACGATGCCGGGGGCCGTGGGAGAGAAGGTGGGCCGGAGCGATCGACCATGGTTCGCGCCGAGCGTCGACCTGACCGTGCACCTCCTCGACGAGTGCCGTTCGCCGTGGGTGCTGGCCGACAATCGGGCTCGTTACGCCGGCGACGGTTACGCCTCGGCCGACATGGCGCTGTGGGACTGCGGCAGTGACGGTCGGCAGACGCCCCGACTCGTGGCCTATGCCACCCAGCTCTTCCTGTTCACGTTCATGGCCTGATCCTGGCGGGGTGCGAGCGTGTAGGCGATCTGCTCGTCGTCCGCGCCGGTGATAGTCATACTCGACCGCTAAGAGGACGGCTGCGGCGGCCGGCGGAGCCACCAGGTGGGGGGACCGGAGGCCACGTGTATGTCGGTGACCTCGGAGAAGCCGCGCCGTCCGTAGAACTGGCGATTGCGCGCCGTCGAGGTCTCCAGGCAACAGGCGAGACCGTCGCTGTCGGCCCGGCCGAAGATGGGGGCGATGACCGACGAGGCCAGTCCCTGGCCATGACGATCGGGATGGGTGGCGAGCACTCCCAGGTACCAGTACGTCGTGCTCGGTCGGACCTTGTCGATGGCCCCCTCGTATTCACTCAGGCGTCTCCAGGCGGCCTCGCCGGCCACGGCCCGGTACGCCTGCCAGAGCCGTTCGGACTGCGACGACGGGGTCTTGCCGGGCGGATCCCACATGGCCACCGAGGCCAGGTCATCGCTGACCCACACGTGGCCCGACCCCACCCTGGTGTCGAAGAGGGCGCCGGCGAACTGGGGGGCAAGGCGGTCGTAGTCGTCGCCACAGAGAAAAGACCACGCCGGATCGCGGGCGAAGGCCGCCGCCACGGTGGCCACCACCGGCCCCCGGTCGACGGTGCGGGCGAGCCGGACACTGGTCATGAACGGCACGCTAATCGGGCGACAGCCGCCCCCGAGAGCGCGGTGGGTGGGTCTATGCGTGGACCAGGACGCGATGGGGGCGTCCGCCAGAGACTGATATGTGACGGGCCAGGCGGGTGGCCTGGCGACGGATCTCGGGCACGGCCGTCGACTCGAACTCTTCTCCCCGTCGACACCATCCGACGCTGTGCATCGGCGCCGCCCCCGACGGGGTGCGTACGTCGCCGTGCCGGTCGACGTCGAGGCCGACGCCGCAGGGATGGATGCGGGCCATCCCCCGGGCCACCAGGTCGGCGACCAGGGGTGACCCCACCGACGGGTCGGGACCGGGACCGGTGCAGTCGATCACGGCCTTCACCACCAGGGTCTCGCGCCGTCCACCGGGTCCGGCCAGCGTGACTTCGAGTCTCGGGTCTCCGATCGATCCGTGGTTGACCACGGCCTCCACTCTCCCCGCCCCCACCGTGAGCCGACCCGAACGGCGCAGGTGGGTGACGGTACCGGCCACGGGTGGGGACATCCGGTGCCGGGCCACCTCCCAGTGACGACCCAGATGGCGCAGCAGCCGCCGCCGTTCCGCGTGGCCGAGACCGGCCCAGACCTCGGGCGCCGCCGTGCGGGCGGCGGCGACGACGTTGCGCCAGTTCCAGCCGGCCGCCTCCGCCTCGGCCGTCGCTCGGCGCACACGGCGCAGCACCTCGACCGCCGTCGTCGGGTGACCGATGTCGAATCCCGGCCACGGGGCGAATCCGTCGCTGGCGTGCTCGGCCGGGAGCAGACCGCGGCGCGAACGGGCGTGGATGGTTCGCGAGGCGTCCCCGTCGGCCAGAACGAGGGCGATGTCGACCATGGTCAGACCGGTGCCCAGGATGAGGACGTCGCCCGAGGAGGCCATAACCTCGTCGGTGCCCGGGCACCAGGGATCGCCGATCATGGCGAAGGTGGGTGACACCGGGAGCGAGCGCAGGGCCACGGGGGCGGGTGCTCCCAGGGCCAGCACCACCCGGTCGGCCCGGCACTGCCGGCCGTGGCCGTAGCGCACGGTCGATACCGGACGTCCGGCCACGACGTCGTGCTCGAGTGAGGTGACGAGCTCGTGGACCCAGATCAACTCCGTACCCGGCGCCGCGCCGAGGTGAGCCGCGGCCACGACGTCCTGGAGGTATTCCCGGTACAGGCGACGAGGCACGAAATCGGTGGCCGTCCAACCCAGGCGTCGATCGCCCAGCCAGGTCACGAAATGACCGGGGTCGTCCTCGAAGGCACTCATGGAGCCGGCCGGCGCGTTGAGGAGGTGTCTCGGGTCGTCGGTCGAGTACGCCACCCCTGCTCCCAGCTCGGGGCGGGGCTCGAAGATGACGATCCGGCGGGGCCGGCGGTCGACCCGCATGAGATGGGTGGCGACCAAGATGCCGGCACACCCTCCGCCGACGATGGCCACCGTGTCCCCGAGGTCGGCGTCACGTCGGACGTCGTTGCGAGTCACGTCACATGCAGTGGTTGGGTTCACACTTCTAGTATAACTAGTAAGTCTACAGAAATACTAGAAAACTAGCCTCGGGACGACCGAATTGTGTGTCCGGAGTGTGCCGGAATGGTGGCCCTGTGGCGCTACGGTACGACGTCGCCCAAGCGGTAGTGGACGGTCTGCCCGGGCCGGAGAACGCCGTCCACCAACCGGTAATTCGTCATCGACGTGAGCCGTGGTGCATAGACGTGCACACTGACCGCGGGCGCCGGACCGTCGTTCACGATGTCGTGCACGTGGCGACTGGCCATGCTCCAGGAACTGCCGGTGGGCATCCTCCGGGTGATGGTGGTGACGGCACCGTCAGCGGTGGGCGTCACCGTGGTCTCCACCAGTTCACCC
>DATNJD010000003.1:0-6059 GCA_035604075.1 Acidimicrobiales bacterium | reverse complement strand
CGCGTCGACGTAGGCGAGCGACGAGCCGATGATCCGGTCGAGCTCCTCCTCCGTCACCATGGACAGTGGTAGCTCCCCCACCAGGTAGACGGCATCCTCGGCGCCCAGGGCGAAGCGCATCTGGTACAGACCGGCGTTGCGCCGCAGCAGATATTCGAAGGTTTCGGCCACGTTCACCTCGGGTGCCGGCATGACCTGCGTCTCGTAATGCAACGTCCGCTGACGGATCGTCAGCCACACGGTCACGAAATCCTTCTCTTCCCCCCGCAACCGCAGGTACCAACGGCCGAGCTCCTCCTGGCGATCGACCGCCACCACCGCCCCCGACTCGGCCAGCCGGGCGGCGGACCACCGGTCGATCAGCGCCTCACAAGCGGCCCGCTCATCGGCCGTCGCGATACGGGCAACCGGCAGGGCGTCCTTCAACGGCAGGCCACGAGTCGCTCGGCGGTGAGCTCCTCGTAGGTGGTCCGAAGCAGGGTGGCCGCCTCGGTCCAGGTGTAGCGCCGGGCCCGGACGACGGCGGCCGTGGCCAGCCGCTCCCCGAGCAGCGGGTCGGCGAGGACGCGTCCGACGGCGGAGGCGAACGCGTCGGGCGTCGGATCATCGACGAGATAACCCGTGTGACCGTGATCGACCAAGGTGGTCAGCCCCCCGACAGCGGCGGCGACGACCGGTGTCCCGCATGCGGCCGCTTCGAGTGCGACCAACCCGAAGGACTCCGAGCGGCTGGGCACGACACAGACGTCGGCGGCGCGGTAGTAGGTCGAGAGCAACTCGTGGGGTTGCGGCGGCACCAGGTGCACCCGGTCGGTCAAGCCGTGCTGCCGGACGATCGCCTCGACGTGGCTCAGATGATCCTCCCCGCGCGGCCCCGACGGGCCGCCGACGACGACGAGGTGGGCGTCGGGATACCCGGTCAAGGCGGCCAGCGCCCGCACCGCCACGTCTGCGCCCTTCAGGGGCTGGATCCGGCCCACGAACAAAAGCAACGGCACATCGGGCGGCAGTCCAAGGGCACGGCGGGCCTGGGGCCGGTGACCGGGTCCGAAGAAGGCCTGATCGACCCCGGGCGCCACCACCCGGATCCGCTCCGGATCCGAGTCGTAGAGATCGGCCAGTTGCGATGCCTCCACGCTGCAGGAGGCGAGCACCACCTCCGAGCAACGCATGATCGTCGCCTCGGCCTCGGCCCGGCGATGGGGCTCGTCGCTCGAGACCTCCTCGGGGCTCGCCTCGGCCTTCACCCGGGCCAGCGTGTGAAAGGTGGAGACCAGGGGCAGATCGAGCTCGTGCTTCAGCCGGTGCCCGGCCAGTCCCGACAACCAGTAGTTGGCGTGCAGGGCGTCGTAGCCGGTCTCCTCGTGGAAGGCGGGGTCGACCCCGGCCCCGGAGAGCATCAGCGAGCGGACGTTGTCGGTGAATTCGTCCACCATCGCCGGCAGCTGCTCCTTGGCCACGGCGTCGAGCGGACCGGCGGGCACGTGGTGGACCCGGAAGCCGGGCTCGACCGTCACGGTGGCCGGAAGGGTCGCCGACCAGGCCCTGGTGTAGACGTCGCACTCCACCCCGGCCCGGGCGAGCGCCGTCGTCAGCTCCCGGACGTAGACGTTCATCCCCCCGCCGTCGCCCGTCCCCGGCTGGGCCAGCGGCGATGTGTGCATGGAGAGAACGGCGAGGCGGCGCACCGGCGCCGAGCCTACCCGCACCCCGATCGCGCTCAGCCGACGGTTTTCGGCTCCTGGCGACCCGGCCGGCGTCCTTCGAGCCCGTTCTCGTCGGGCCCGGCGCGTCCGTTCTCACCGGGCCCCCCGGCCCGGCCCACCCGGTCGGCCGCCCCGGCAGTGCGGCCCACCCGGTCGCCCTCGTTCTCGTGGCGGCCCTCGTTCTCGTGGCGGCCCTCGTTCTCGTGGCGGAAGGAGAGATAGATCCGGATCAGCGCTTGCTTCTGATCCTCGGTCAGATAGGGATCGGCCAGCATCTCGCGCGAGAGGTCGGTCTCGGCCGAGCCGGGCTCCAAGATCCCCGCCTGCACATAAAGGGTCTCGGCCGATATCCGCAGCGCCTTGGCGATCTGTTGCAGGATCTCGGCCGACGGCCGTCGCAGGCCGCGTTCGATCTGGCTCAGATAGGGGTTCGAGATGCCGGCCAACTCCGACAGCCGGCGCAGCGACAGCCGGGCGGTGTTCCTCTGCTCACGGATGAAGGCCCCGAGATCGCTGAACCGGTCGGGCAGTTGCTTGGGCACGTCGATGCGGCGAAGGGGATCGATCGAGCTCAGCTCAGCAGGCCGTCGACTTTGGCCTTGCCCGTCTTGTACCGACTGACGATCTCGGCCTGCAGTGCGTCGATCCGCTCGTGCAGTGTCCGTCGCTGATCGGAGACGCGCGCCTCGATCACGGTCAGCCGGGCGGCGATCTCACGCAGCTCCGTCTCGGACATCGTCGGCAGCAGGCCGATGCCGTCGGCGTCGAGCACGCTGTCGATCTCTCTCGTCAGGTCCACGCTCTCCATATCGGGAGACATCTGCGACGGCAGCCGGCCGTTGCCCGCCGGCCGCGGCGGCCCCGAACCGATGATCGACGACAGGTCCTCCACGGCGCCGGCCAGGTCTCCCACGCTGTGGCCGGTATCGCGGTGGTCGAGGAAGCTGTGCACGATGTCCAGCCGCCCCTGCGCCACCCGTCTCACGTAGGAGAGCACGGTCTCCGCTTCCTGGCAGTCGGTCCGCATCGCCCGCACCTCGTCGAGCGAGCGCGTCTCCATCCCGTCGAGATAGTCAGGAGCGGAAAGCCTCTCCAGCTCCGAATCGAGTGAGGCCACGCCGGGATCGTACCGCGCTCCCTGTCCCCCGAAGGGGTGCCCGCCCCCCTAATTCCGACCGATTCGGGCCGCCAACCCGGTCCCGGGGCCGCTTCCCCGCCTCGACGGAGCCGCCGCAGCCGTCCCGCAGCCGTCCCGAGGCCTCCGCGGGGCAGTCCCGGGGCCTCACCGGGGCTCTCGGCGGATCCGACCGGAACGGCCGGGCGGACCGTAGCGGTAGACGGCCCGGCCGACGATGGCGCGGCGGTCGACGGGACCGAAAGTGCCGCTGTCGGTGCTCGCCAACCGATTGTCCCCCTCGACGACCACCTCGTCGCCGCGGACGGCGGCCACCCGCTTCACGAGCAACCGGCCGCCGGGCCGGGGATCGGTGACGGCCACGATGTCACCCACCCGGGGAGACCGGAGGGGCAGGAGGCGGCGGAGCACGAGCAGCCGGTCCCCGCGGGCCAGCGCCGGCTCCATGCTCGGCCCCTCGACGACGACCCGCCGCACGACCGCCCAGCTGCTCCGGGGCCCGTTCACCGGTCCCGGCCGCTGGGTAAGGTGACGCTCGTAACCAACGGTTCCCCCCTGGACGAAGACGAACAAGGAGTCCTACTGATGCGCATCGCCGATCGCCTGCTCTCGACGGTTGACCGACTCTTCCCCCCGCTCACGGCCCACGCCCACTGCGACCTCCCCTGCGGCGTCTACGACCCGGCCCAAGCCCGGATCGAAGCCGAGTCGGTCAAGGGCTGTATGGAGAAGTTCAACGCCTCCAACGACGAGGTCTTCAAGGGCCGGGCCGTCTCCATCAAGGAGGAGCGGGCCGAGCTCGTCAAGCACCACCTCTGGGTCCTCTGGACCGACTACTTCAAGCCCGAGCACCTGAAGACCTACCCGGACCTGGCCGACATCTTCTGGAAGGCGACGAAGACGGCGGGCGAGGCCAAGAAGACGACCGACGTCAAGGTGGCCGACGACCTGCTCAACCAGATCGCCGCCATCGACAAGATCTTCTGGGAGACCAAGAAGGCCTGACCGGCCCCCATGGGCGGCGCCGCCCCGGCGACGCGCTGACGAGCTAGGAGGAATCAACCGGCAGGTGGGCCCGGCAGAACCGTCGGGCCGGCCCCGCTTCCAGCTCGTCCTCGCCGAGGGCGCCGCCGCAGGTCTCGCACAGTCCGTAGCTGCCGTCCCCGAGACGCTCCAACGCGAGTTCGACGTCGGCCAGCTCCTGCTCGATGGACTCGAGCAGTTCGATGTCCAGGTCGACTCCGACCGTGTCGACAGCCGGCTCCGCGGCCACCACGTCGGCCTCGTCGATCTCGTCACTCTCGTCGCGCCCGGGGGACCGTTCGTACTCCACGGCCGCCGATCGTACCGGTGGCGCGTCCCTCCGACACCGATGGCCGCCGACACCGATGGCACCCGCCGACGGCAATGGCACCCCTCCGGCCCGGCCCTGCGGACGAAGGCCCGTAGAATCCGGCCCGGAGAGACGACGAGAGCGGAAGGGGTCCGGTGACGAAACCGGCGGCAACGATCGGCAACGTCCCCGACAGCCCTCATCCGCCGGCCCGACTCGTCGGTGACGGCATGGCCGTGCCCTGCGTCGACGGCCGCGAACGGCCATACGTCAATCTCGACTTCGCCGCCTCCACCTCGGCACTGACGGAAGTGGCCGAGGCGGTGACGGCCTTCGTCCCCTCCTACGCCTCGGTCCACCGCGGCGCGGGCTACAAGTCCCGGCTCTCGACCGCCGCCTACGAGTCGGCCCGTGCCACCGCCCTCGCCTTCTGCGGGGACCGGCACACCGACGACGTCGCCATCCTCTGCCGGAACACCACCGAAGCGATCAACCACCTGGCCTACCGGCTGCGCTTTCACCCCGACGATGTCGTCCTCACCACCGTCGTCGAACATCACGCCAATCTGCTCCCCTGGGGTCGGCTGGCCCGCCGCCGCTACGTCGAATGCGGCCGTGATGGCAGCTTTGGCGTGGACGACGTCATCGCCGGCCTCGACCGCGCCCCCCGGCCCCGTCTGCTCGCGCTGACCGGCGCCTCCAATGTCACCGGCTTCCTGCCATCACTGCCCGCCATCGTCGAGGCGGCCCACGCGCGCGGGGTGCCCGTCTTCCTCGATGCCGCCCAGCTCGCCCCCCACCGGCCCATCCCGGCCGAGGTCGACTACCTCGCCTTCTCCGGCCACAAGATGTACGCCCCCTACGGCACCGGTGTCCTCGTCGGTCCCCGCGCCACCTTCTCGGACGGCGATCCCTTCCTGGCCGGCGGCGGCGCCGTCGACCTCGTCGACCTGGACGAGGTCGTCTGGACGGAGCCCCCCGAACGGGAGGAGGCCGGCTCCCCGAACGTCGTCGGCGCCGTCGCCCTGCAGGCGGCCCTGGAGACCCTCACCGCTCTGGGCTGGCCGGCCATCACCGCCCACGAGCGGCTGCTGGCCGATCGGCTGCGGACCGGCCTCGCCGGCATCGACGGCGTCCGGCTGCTCGGCCCCGGCCTCGAGACCGAGACCCTGGCCATCGGCACCTTCGTCGTCGAGGGACTCCCCCACGCCCTCGTCGCAGCCCGGCTCTCGGCCGAGTGGGCCATCGGCGTCCGCCACGGCTGCTTCTGCGCCCACCCCTACCTGATCCGTCTCCTCGGTCTCTCCGAGACCGAGATCCAGAGCTACCGGTCCCAGGTCCTCGCCGGCGACCACACCGCCGTCCCCGGCGCCGTCCGCGCCAGCTGCGGCATCTCCTCCACCCCGGCCGATGTCGATGCCCTCCTCGGCGCCGTTTCCGCCCTGGCCGCCGACGCCGCCGCCGGCCGGCCCCCGCCCGTCCCCTACGAGCAGGACCCCCGCACCGGAGACTTCTGGCCCGTCACCGACAGACCGGGCTGGTCCGTCCACGAACGCGACTTGTCCCTCTTCTGCGCCCGGGGCTGAGGTCACCCGGCCGACGCCGGACACAGGAGCGGGCCCGAAATGACGGTGCCGGCGGGCCCGAAATGACGGTGCCGGCGGGCCCGAAATGACGGTGCCGGCGGGCCCGGGATTGCTCCCGGACCCGCCGGCCGACCGGACCTCCCCCCGCTTCAGACCTGTGGATCGAAACTGTCAGAACCAGTCAGAACGAAACTGTCACAACCAGCCGAGCCGACCCGGCTCAACCGATGGAGCCGTGGAACGGCACGCCGAAGCTGAACACACCTCCGTCGGCCGCCGCCAGCCAGTAACCGACCTGG
>DATNJD010000002.1:0-3141 GCA_035604075.1 Acidimicrobiales bacterium | reverse complement strand
GCCCCCGACGACGACACCACCGACGACGACACCTCCACCGGCCCCGAAGCCAACGGCGCCGGCACCGCACATCGCCTCGCCGCCCCCGCCGCCCCCGCCGACTCCGGCACCGCCCCCTCCGGTCGAGGCGCCCGCCCGCGGCATCCTGCCGCCCGCCAACCCGCCCGCCAACATCGTGCCCCAGCCGAATTTCCTGACGGTGTGCTCGGCGTCGGGGGAGGACAACACGGCAGGGTGCACCGACGACTCGGTCGCCGCCATCGACAATGCCCGGAGGGACGAGGGCCTTCCGGGGATGGCGCTGCCCGGCAACTGGGGCGCGCTGACACCGCAGGAGCAGCTCTTCGTGGGAACCAACCTCGAGAGAACGGTGCGGGGACTGCCCGCCCTGTCGGCGATGGCGACCCTTCTCGACCAGTCCGCCGCCCAAGGCGCGGCGTCGGGAAACGATCCGTCCCCGCCCGGCGGCTTCCCGTATGAGCAGTGGGGAGGGAATTGGGCGGGTGGTGTCGGCAATCCCCTCGAAGCCATCTACTACTGGATGTACGACGATGGACCCGGTTCCTCCAACGCCGACTGCACACCGGGAAACAGCTCGGGCTGCTGGGGTCACCGCGACGAGATCCTCCTCTCGTTGACGTGCACGCCCTGTGTGATGGGAACGGGTTTCGCCGATCACGCCTGGCAGGGTCAACCCAGTTGGGCCGAGCTCCTGGTGGGCTCGTCGGGCTCCCCGGCCGTCGACTTCACCTGGCAGCAGGAATCGGCCTACCTGTCCTGATCCGGCGGCGCGTCGGCAACCCGTCAGGTCTCGCCGAGAGCCCAGGCGAGCCCGCCCCCCACGTGGCGCATGAACGTCGGGTTCTCCCACGCACCGGGAAAATGGCCGAGCGAGGTGTAGAAGGAGCGACCCTGACCCTCGGTGAAGCACCAGGCCAGGGGAAAACCACATTCGGGGACACGCGCCTCGGGCAGGCTCATGTCGAGCTGACCGTGGGCCACACGCAGAAGGATGTGGGCGTCGGGTCGGAGATCACGGAAAAGATAGACCTCGTCGTGCCATCGCCACGGAGACGTCAGATGGGCGGTGGCCGGATGGACCCTGTCGGCGATCTCGACCTCGAACTCCTGGGTCCACGGGTGTCCGTCAAAGCGGGCGCCGACGAGGGTGGCGTAGCCCTCCCAACCGCGACAGGCGTCGGTAGCGGAGTGCACACCGACCACCGACAGCCGGCCCTGTCGGAGGCTGTCGGTGATGGCGGAGCGCTGTGAATCTGACCACGGGGTCTCGCCGATGGTGAACAGGGAGAGGACACCGCCGTTGGAGAGCTCGGCGGGCGAGAGGTCGGCGACGTCGGAGACGACCACCGGTTCGAGCCCGACCATGGCGGCCAGCTCTCCGAGCGCCGTCGACGCCTGGGTGAGCACGCCGTGGACCCCGGACGGGCCGTCGGGGTAGGGAGCGACCTGCGTCACGATGAACATGGGCGATCGGGCCATCACCCGATCGTAGGCCGGGTGGTCACCGTCGCCCCGGCCGGTTCCGTGTCACCGTGTTCAGGTGCATGCTCGGTGGGGACGTGACCGACCCGACGCCGGCGCGATGCTGGTAACGGAGGAACCCATACGTGCCGGCCACCGTGACACCGACCGCCTACGTCGTCACCGTGGCCTGTGCCGCGCTGGCGGCCGTGATCCTCTGTACCGCGGCGCGGCGCCGCCGCGGTCCGTGGCGACTGGTGGTGGCCCGGATCATCGGCTTGGCGCTGGCGGCCGATGCCGTCAGCTGGATCGTCTCGCTCATCGTCGCCGGCGACTTCTCGGCCAAGACGTCCCTGCCGCTGGCCTTGTGCAACATGGCGGCCATCGTCGCCGCCGCCGCCTGTTGGTGGCGGGTGCCGCTCCTGGTGGAGTTGACCTATTTCTGGGGCCTGGCCGGCACCCTCCAGGCCGTGATCACACCGGATCTGAATGTCGGCTTCCCGCACCTCGTCTTCTTCGAGTACATGGTGGGGCATCTTGGGATCGTCCTGGCGGCCGTGTTCCTCGTCGTCGGTCTCGGGCTCCGGCCTCGTCCCAGGGCCGTGGTCCGGGTGCTCACCGTCACCTTGGCCTACACGGGCGTGGTGGGGCTCGTCGACGGCCTCGCCGGCGCCAACTACATGTTCCTGCGCCGGCCGCCGGCCAACTGGACCCTTCTGCGCCTTCTGGGCCCGTGGCCCTGGTACCTGCTGAGTGCCACCGGCGTGGCCCTTGTCCTGTTCACGGCCCTGGATGCCCCTTTCTGGCGGGGCCGGCGAGCCGCCGCCGTCATCGCCCGAGCCGCCGGCGGCGCCAGCGACGATGCGGGAGTCACGGGGTCGGTCGATGTCGCGGCCGACGCCGTGCACGCGCCGGGCACTCTCCACGGCTCCCCACCCTGACGTCACCGGCCACCCTGACGTCACCGGCCCCGCCCGCCCCGCGCCCGTCGGCGACGTGATGGGCGACAGCCCGGGTCTGCAACTGCGCGGCTGGCACGACAAGGCCATCGTGGGGCTGGCGCTGATGGCCCTGTGCTCGGGGTTCGGACAGTTCGGTGCCGTGGCCGCCCTTGGCGACGTGGCCAAGAGCTTCGGCCGGGTGGGCGCCGGAGGAACGTCGATCCAGCAGGCGGGGCTGTCGGCGTCGGCTCTCGGGGTGGGTCTGGCCGTGTTGCGCCTGGCCTCGCTCGGGGGATTGCCCCTGTCGGGGCTGGCCGACCGGGTGGGCCGCCGAGCCATGTTGATCGCCACGTGCGTGTTGGGGCTGGCCTTCACGGTGGTGGCCGCCGCCAGTCCCGGATACTGGTGGTTCGTCGTGATCTTCGCCTTCGGGCGCCCGCTGCTGAGTGCCACCAACGGCCTGGCCCAGGTGGGCGCGGCCGAGGAGACAGCGTCGCGCGACCGGGCCAAAGCCGTCTCCCTGGTGGCCGCCGGCTACGGGGTCGGTTCGGGTCTGACCGCCGTGATCCATGGCCTGGCCAAGTCCACCCTCGGCTTCCGGGGCCTCTTCGTGCTGGCCGTCGTGCCCCTGGTGTCGGTGTTCGCCATCCGCCGGTGGCTGGTCGAGTCCGACCGGTTCATAGTGGCGAAGGCGGGCGGTGCCCACCCGGTGCCGGGG
>DATNJD010000001.1:0-16844 GCA_035604075.1 Acidimicrobiales bacterium | reverse complement strand
GAGCTCGTAGCGGAGATGAGCGTGGTAGAGGGCGTCGGTGGCCGAGGCGTGGGCGTAGAGACCGCGGCCGTCCAGGGCGCTCCAGCGGCCCTCGGGCCCCCGGCCCAGGTTGGCCACGACGACATGGGTGTGGAGATGGGGGGAGAGAGAGAGGAGGGACGGAGAACGGCGGAGAAACGGGACGGAACGGGGCACGAAAGCGGCGGAGAAACGGGACACGGGGCCCGGAACGGACAGGGCACACGGCGGGACGGGACGGGAGAAGGAGGGGACCTTGCCACGAAAGCCCAGGTCAGAGGGGGTAAATGGTGGGAAAAGCCCCCCACGGAACCCCTCTGGCGAGGCTAAGGGAGTCTCGTTCTAGCGGCGGTGGAGGCTGTGGGGCGGCAGAGACATCGACTCTGTCTGAAGACTGGAGAACCCATGCCTCTCGAATCAGAAACCACCATCCTGGAGCACGGCGCCGGCCTGGCTGTGCATCTCACTGACCTTCTGGACGAAGCGTCCGAGGCCGGATGGGAGCTGGAGGCCATACGCTCCGTTCCCGCCGGGCTGCTAGTCGTGCATCGCCGTGAGACTCCAGGCGAGCCGTTCGTCCTTGCGTGGCCCTATGTCACCTAGAGGGGACGGCGGTAGCCCAGTCGGACGAAACTTTGTCAACCGGCGGGAAGGCAGACCCCCAGCACAGTGTTCCAAGAGCCCGTTGGGCCCTGTCCGGGCCCTGTTGACAGGTCGGGATAAAAGCCCGACGTGCATTCTTGCTCAGTCGCCCCGGTTCCTGCGGTGTTCATGGGCCCGGTGAGTGTGCCCGCCGATGCATTCATCGCAACGCTTGAGTAATAGGTCGAACCATCGGTGCCGATGTATGCGATGTTGTCGCAACTAAGGGACGGCGCCTGTCCTGAAATGGACCCACCGACCGCCTGACAAGCGGGTGTTGCGGCCTGGGTTTCGGCATTCGCTTTGGCCGTGGCGGCAGCGGCAGCGGCCTGGGCCGACGCCTGTTCCTGAGCCTGGGCATTGGCGGCCGTCTGGTTTGTCTGGGCGACGTCATTGCTCAGACTCGAAACGGCGCTGTTGTATCGCTGCGCTGAGGCAGGATCGAATGTCACGGGTGCCAGTGTTCCGTCGGGTTGCGGGAAGTCGAGACTGAACGAGCCACCGCTGATTGTTCCGAATGTCTGTGGTCCCGAGTTGAAGCTCAGGCTGATCTGTGACCCATCTCGATGTCCCGAGACGGTGAGCGTTCCACTGTTGGTCGTGATGTCGGGCGCAGAACCTTGGGTCGTCACCGTTTGAGCGGTGCCGCTTAGATCGCCCCCGTTGTCGCTCCACTGGATGAAGTCCACGAAGTCGGAGCCGGATGCAAGGTAACCGGTTCCAACGGGAGGCATCGTTGTTGTGGGTGGGCTCACCCGATGTGTGGCCTGCGGGCTGCCGCAGCCTGCTAGGAGCACGGCGAATACCGGAACTCCTATGGCCACCACGGCGCCTCTGATACTCACATTGGCCACGGTTTTTTTGTCGGCGCCGAGGGTGTCAATCTGAAGATCTTAGGCACGGGTGGACAGCGAGATGGGGCCTTGGCGGGACACTGTGTGTGGCTGGTCGCCCATTAGAGCACGATGTCCGCATCGACAATGCAAAAAGCGACGGTGCCGGATGGGACGCTAAAGGTGAGTGGACCCCCGGGGTCGAGGAGTAAGCCATCCTCCCCAAAGTCTTTCCATCCCGACCCGACCGCCGTGGCCGGAATGATGGCGATTGCGGTGCCACCGACACCGCTCAAGGTTCCCGAAAGGTCGGCGTTCCCGGAGCTTGCCACCGGTTCCTGTACTTCGATCTGAACGGAGTAGATAAGGAACCGGGTAGGCGATGCTGTCGACACCCCGGAATCGCCGGCAATCAAAAACAGCTGCGAATGTTGAGGCTTCGAGCGCCCGTCCGATCGGAGGGCGACCGGTTGAGAGGGGTTCCCGAGTCCGAAGACTGACGTAGTGCAGACGGTGGCGCCGTGATAGGGACGATAAGAACGGCGATTTGGTTGCCGGCCGAGCAAGCAACCGGGAAGTAAAGCGTTGACGAAAGGTCAAAGGGCCCGAGCCCCTCGGCCACTGTGACCGAGGAGGCGGCCGGAAAGTACGCCATCTGCCAGCCCGAGACGACCGGGTGTGTGGTGTTCACCACTTGCACGCAAAACTCAGACGGGTAAAAGAAGGACCGGTTGGAGCTCCACGGCAATCACGGCGTAACTATTGAGGGCGGTGTACGTGCCCCCGCCGAGAGGCAGGCTTATCGACTCAAGGGCGGTACCTTCTACTCTCCTTCAGTCGAAGGGTTGGTCGTCGGTAGGGAGGGGTCCGAGCGGCTGAGACTGGTACTTGCTGGCCTGGCGGGCTCGTGACTCCTGGCCCCGGGCAGCGGTGCGCTCCAGGGCGTCGGATTGGGCCTGGGCCCGGGTCGCACGCTGGCGCCTCTCGGCCCCGATCTGGCGGCCCTGGCCATCGGTCACCCGGGCGGCGGTGCCGACGGGCCCCGGGAGGGCGGTAGCGGCCCCCCGGAGCCGGCCCGTGCCCATGGCGGCGGCGATCATGCCGACACCGATAAAGAGGACCAGTCCCCCGACACCGAGCAGGGCTATCGCTTCGATTCGGGCTATCGAGCAAGTGGTAAATATCTGGCCCACGATGGGCAGATTCGGACCCACCGGGGTACAGCTGGACCCGGAGCCCGAGGGGCTCCCCGAGCTCGACGAGCCGGCGGGGACCGATCCGGGCGTGATGATCTGCCCGCCCACATATTGACTCATGAGCTTGGCCCCCTCGCCTGGGGTGCCCCCGGCGCTGCCGGTCTGGTACGCCTGCTCGGCCGCTACCGGGTTGTTGTTGTTCTTAGAAAGAAGACTGGCGAAGAGAC
This sequence comes from Acidimicrobiales bacterium, assembly GCA_035604075.1. Lineage (GTDB taxonomy): Bacteria > Actinomycetota > Acidimicrobiia > Acidimicrobiales > UBA8190 > Palsa-661. The sequence goes on along the minus strand of DATNJD010000001.1, from coordinate 13,928 downwards.
TGGCGGCTACTTGGGCCTGAGCGGCGAAGCTGGCCGGCGATGGGTCGTTTAGTTGGGCGGTGGTGACCGAGCCCCCGGGGTAGGCCGAGGTGCCGAGGCCAAAGTAGCCCCCGTATCCGGACGAGTTGATACCGACCCCGCCCCCGTTGTGCGGCTCCTCGGCGTCAGCGATAACGGCGATGATCTGAGGCGGTATGCCGTAAAGCTTCCCCTGGGCGGCCAGCTGTTGAAGACTCGTTATCTGCCATGCCGGGATCGGGGCCCAGGTAAGGCCGAGGGGCCCGGACCCGGCGGCCGGGGCGGCGTTGGTTCCTACTCCAGAAGATACGGCCATGTCGTCAGAGCCCCAAGTCCGAAAGCCATTGTTTGTAGCGGGGGGCATTGGTGGCGCCGGCCGGCGCCGACGGGGTGCCCGAAGTGACGCTGGTCACGTTGGCCAGGCGGGTCTTAGCGGTGGCGCACGTAAGGCCGGTGGTCGGTGTCGTGCCGGCCGGCGGGTTAGTGCCGTTGCAGTAGTAGGCGACGTCGGCGGCGGCCTGGCCGAGAGCGGCTTTATCGTTGGCCGGGGTGTTGACGAACGATGTGGTGCCCCCGGCCGCATAAGCCTCCATCGCATTGATATAGGTGGTGCGGTGCGACGGTAGGGTCAGATCCGAAAGGGTCAACTGCGTGGCCGTCGGGTCGTTGGCCCACTTCCACTTAGCGATTCCCCAAGTCATCGCCGTATAGCCGGCCCAAACGACGATCAGTGCCAGCGGTGCCATCAGCTCACTTCCATTTCATTGTCGATGATGGGCCCGCCGACCATCGCCGGCATGGTTGCCGGCCGTTCTGAGAGCCATGCATCCCGGCGCCGTTTCGCCGGGCGTCGGCGGCCAGGTCGAGGGCCATGGCCGTACCGAGGAGGGCCACGGCGGCGCCGGTAGCGGCGGCCACGATGAGGCCGAGAGGTGAAGTCGAGAGGGCGTGAAGGGTCATCGGCGAGTCCCGAAGTAAGAGCGGAGATGCCCGTTCGTCTCGGTCGCCTCGTCGAGTCCTAGTGACGTTTCGATTCGGCGTAGCCGGTCCCCCAAGTGAGTCACGGCGCTCGCCAGGTGCTCTATTTGCACAATGACCCGGACGATTCCCCCGGCGATGAGCAAAAAGGCTATGAGTCCGATAATCCACATAAAGCATTCGCCCCCTGTTACCGAACCCGGCCGCTACCGCCGGGAATAAGGCCGGCCAGGGCCTCAAGCACGGCCACCCGTACCGGCAGGTCTTCGCATTTCTTCACCCGGTCGTCCAGGTCTTCCACCATCTGGAGAATGCGACCGAGACGGACCACGGAATGGAGTAGGCCCCCGAGAATGAGGACCACTCCCCCACCGCCGAACACAAGCCCGATCGTGTTCACTGTCCCGGGCGGGGTGGGTGAGGGAATCCATTTTCCCCGTTCCCCCCGTCGTCGGTGCGGGGTGCGGACCGAACGGGCCCAGGGTGGGGGGCGTGCGGGGTCGGTGTCAGTAGCACGGTCACGGGGTCCACTTCGGCCCATCCCCGGCCAGAAGCACCGACAGGGCAACACGGACCAGCGACGAGAGCGAGAGGCCGAGCGAGTCGGCCCGGGCCTGGGCGGCGTTGTGGAGGTCGGCCGGGAGGCGCACGTCGGCCCGGGCGACGAGCCGGCGGGGTGTTGCGGTGGTGGTCGGCAGCGGCATTGCGGGTCCTTTCCAGCGACCCGCCCATCTCGCTTGTCCGGCATTGTACCCCAAATCCAGCGACACACGCGCACAAGAGGAGAGACCCACCCTCGGCTCCCGGTGCCGTCCTCGACGTCGACGGTCAGACGTCCCCTGCCACCCGTGGGGGGCGCACGCCAGCCAGCTCGGCCAGGGCGGGCCAGTGCCGGGGGTGGGGCACCTGGAGGCCCCGTCGGACCTTTGAGCACGACCCCTTCGACAGGCCGGTCACCCGTCCTATCTCGACCGTCGAGACGGCGGCCAGCGCCGGGAGGACGTGCTCGCGCCACCAGCTCGGGCCGGTGACCCCCGGGCTCTCGGTGTCGTCGACCGGGCAGGCCACGCCGGCCAGGTCGGCCAACGCCGGCCAGTGTCGGGGATGGGGCACGTACTCACCGCGGCGGACTGACGACGCGTAGCCGGACGAGAGCCCGACGGCACGGGAGATGGCGCCCACGGTCACGGCACCGAGCGCTTCGCGGATGGGGGCGAAGCCGGTGGCGTCGACCACGACGCCTGGGTGGGCGGCGTCCCATGCCAACGCCTCGGCGTCACGGCGACCGACCGACGCCCCGCGCCGGGCCCGTACCTCGGCCGTCTGCGACGGGTCGGGGAGCCCTTCGGCTCTCCGTCGAGCGCGGGCCACACTTCCGGCTACCCGGCCGGCGGCCAGTGCCTCGACCCTCACGGCCGGCCGACAGTCGGGACACCAGCTCTCGTCGCGTCGGCCGAGTAACACTCCACACCCCGCGCACACCGGGAAGGGCAAGGGTGGAGACGACTGGCGACGTCGAGACGGCCGCACGCGTCGTGCCGCGCTCTTGCGCCGGGCCGAGGTAAGTGGTGTCCGCTTCACGGTGCGCCCCGGGACAGTGTCGGCCAACGCGTGGGCGATGGTCTCGGCGTGAGGGGCAACCGCTTCGGCCCACGTCGGCATCGTGTCGGCCAGCATGTGGGTGAGCGGCGCCGTCAGTCGGACGTGTCCGTCGGACGCTTCCACAAAGTCACGTTTCCGGAAACGGTGCGTGGCGACGAGCCGTAGGACATAGCGCTCGACGGCCGGTCGTGCCGTCTCCATGAGGTCGAGAGAAAGGGCGTCACGCCCGGGGGTGTCGGCGTGGCCGAAACCGAGCCCGGGGTCGAGGCCGACGGTCAAGAGGGCGAAACGGCACTCCAGCTCGGCCAGCCGGTAACAGTAGGAAAGGATCGCGTTGACGGGCTGGCTGGCGCGCTGGTTGCTATTGCCGGCCCGCAGCACCGACCGGCGGCCGTCGAAACGGCGCCAGTGTGCCGGCACACGGGCGGTGTCCGCGCCTACGAACCGGACGACGTCGACCCGGGGCCATGCTCCGAAGTAGGCGGCGGCCGCCTGGGCCTCCAGGATGCGTAGCGCCTCGACGGTCTCGGCCGACGTCATACCCTCGGAGAATCCGTCGACAATCTCGGCCGCCCGGTCCTGGCCGAAGACGTCCCGGGCGATGCCGGCATGTCCGTCGAGCTTGGCCATGAGGAGCCGTCGCACGATGCCGATACCGACGACCGTGTCGGCCGCGGTGACCTGGGCCCGACGGAGACGGGCATCCTCGACGCCGTAGCCGACGGTGGAGACAGAAGGGGTGCCGTCCCGGGCCAGCACGACCAGGGCGATACCGAGATCCCGGCAGAGCTGGAGCGCCTCTAGAGACACGGCCCCGGTCGAGCCGGCGGCCACGATGATCCGGGAGAGCCCGTGACCCACCTTCGGAAAGGCTCGTGACCGACGGTCCGGGCCGACCCCATCGGACACCACTAGACCCCCTCGCTCGACCGACACCCGGAGCCCGTAGCCGTCGAGCACCAGGACGGGCCCGGCGAGGCGCCGGGCATACGTGAGAGACAGGGCCTCGGTCCGGTCGGCCACGACGAGAGCGAGGGCCGGAGAGAGTTGGGCGCCACGGGGTCCACCGTCGCCCGCGCGTTGGCCCGTAGGTTTCGTCTCGCTCAATGGGGTTCGCTCCCGTTGGGCCACGGCCCGGGGAGGTTCCCGCCTCGCCCGGGCCTTAATGATCTTTAACGGGATCTTACGGCCGGCCGTCGGCTCGTGCTTCGTCAATATGGACGTAGCATGGATGTCCCTTCCATGACCGCCCGGACTACGGCTCGACGATGCATTTTCTGCTCCGGCCCAGCCGGCTCGGGCGAGCACATGTTTCCCAAGTGGCTGAACAAACTCTTTCCGGTTGATCCCGATGAACCGGCGCCGGAATGGGGTCGACATACTGCCGACGAAGGTGGAGTGTCGAGTACCACCTTCGGAGCGTCCGACATTGCCGGATTGAGAACGAAAATTGTCTGTCACGCCTGCAACACCGGTTGGATGTCCAAGCTGGAGGCCCGGGCCGAGCCGGTCCTCACCCCGATGGTCTCGGGTGAACCCGTCACGCTCGACCGAGATCAGCAGGTGCTTGTAGCCACCTGGGCGACGAAGACAGCCATGGTGTTTGAACCCACGTTGACCAACCTGGATCCGTTCACCGAGGAGCAGTGTTCGATCGTCAGGACTCAGGACCATCCTCCGGGATCAACCGTCATATACCTGGGGGCGGTCGAAGGTCCGATTGCGCCGATGGGTTATTGGTGCGCCAAGGTCCACCTGGTCCTGGGTGACTCTCCGTTTCGGAACTACCACTTTCACACCCTTCACGTCGGACCCCTCGTCATGCATGTGTTGCGGATGGAACCTCCACCCTCGGGGTACGGAAGTTTCGAGGCTGTAGAGGTGCCCCGGGAGGTCGATATTTCCTACGACCTCGCCACGAAGATCTTTCTACCCACGGGGAACGCCCCTTGGCCTCCCAAACGGGTGCTCGGCTGGAATGGTCTCGTCGCTCTCACCCGCCGAGAGCTGGACATGCCGGAGGAGTGGACTCCGCCGGGACCCCATTGGGCGGAGGAGTCTAGGGATTCGTAACGCCCCCAAGGATATAGAGCGCTCGGGAGTAACCGACGGCCGCCACTGTCTGGCGTTGAGCTATTCGTGTCGCATCCACCGCCGCCCTCTACGATGGCCAGAGGAGGGTCCGATGCGACCATCCGGGGAACGGGCGGGAGAAAGAGAGGGCCCGCCATGCCCCGAACATGTGGGACGAGAAGTGCATACAACGCCGGTTGCCGGTGCGACGATTGCAAAGAAGCCTCCCGCTCGGCCCGAGCTCGACAGAGATCCGCCGATGACACGTGGAGCCGGGATCAGCGTTTCCCCGACCTGTCGAGTGTCGAGCAGGAACGGATGGGGGTCGCACCCACCACTGGGCCCGGTCGGGGTGGCATCGCTCTCCTTGGTGTGGCCACCGCCGGGGTCGGTGGTTATGCCCTCTGGCACGGACTGAGGATGCAACCGGGGCCCGACACCTCCCCGGCCACGTTCCGTCGCATCCGGGTGCGGTGGTGCGCCGGCGGTACTGCTCTCGTCGTAGCGGGGGTCGTCGGGTTCGTCTATGCCCGGTCGTGAGTGCGACGACGGAGGAAGTGAACGACCAGCCACACGCCGACGGCGACGAGCACCAAGGGCCAGACGTGGACCACCACGAAGACCACTAGGGCGACGAGGGCGACGACGAGTAAACCGACGAAGGTGAAGACGAAACGGACGAGTGGGTGACGACGACCGGACAGAGCCTCGCCGGCCACGAATGCACCCCCGACTATCAGGTACGGGTGACGTTGTCGGGCCGTCCCGCCGTGGTGACAGTGACAAGGGTGGGGCTCGACGGGTACGGGTGCGGTCACGGTGTCTCCGTCTCTGTGTCGCCCGAGCCGAGGGGGCCGGGGCCTGGCCCGACGCCCAGGCCGGCCATGCTGACGACAATGGGCGCCATGTACGCGGCCAGGACATCACGGTGTCTGTCGTCAAAGCCGGGCGCCGAGAAGGCGGCGAGCATGTCCCGGCCGATCACCGCCGCCGCCGCCAGTACGGATAGTGGGGTGTCCGCGATGATGGCGGGAATAGACCGCATGGCGGCGCCGAGACGGTCGATCACCATTTCCGCCGCTTCTATCTCGTTGGGCATGACACCGCGGGCACGGTGCTTTGGGTCCGGACCGAAGGGGCCGACCGGACTGTCGATCATGTCGACCATCAGCTCCGGAACCGAGTCAGGCACGGGGTCACCGGACAGGAGACCACGCATTGCGCCGAGGAATCTTTCCTCCCGGTCGGCCGGCGTCTCGTCCAGAGGCACACCGGCATAGTCCTCGCGCCCGCTCTCGGGAACGTCGGAGATGGCGGAGAAGATTTGCCCCATGACCGGTGCCAGGAATGCCATCAATCCGGTATCCGACCGGAGCACGTCGAGGGTCTCGGCGGGCAGGGTGCCGTCGAAGTCACCTAGACGGGTCAGGGGGTTGGCCCTGTCGGCCAGTACGTAGCGGGCCCGCTCGACACCGATCCCCATGGAGAGGAGACGCAGAGCGGTGTCGTCGGCACTCTTGCCCGGGCCGTAGCCGAGCGTGTCGAGGGCTCGGGCCCAGGCGACGACGAAGTCGATCGGCGCGTCGGGCGAGGGGATGAGGCCGTCTTTGCTCCACTCCTCGATCTGCCAGTCCATTATCGGCCGACTCCGGACCGTCACCCCGGCGCCGCCGGCCGTTTCCACGATGGAGATGGCCCGCCGGCTGGTGCGACGGGTCGAGAGCCACGTCCTAGGCGGTACGGAAGCGGAAGTGGTCGGCGGGGTCGTTTCTGAGTCCACGCCCTCGACCCTAGTCCCCGTACGGGGTATCCGTCAAAGATGCCCCGGACGGTCCTGTGGGGCTGCTCCAGGTGGCCGGAGCGTTGGCCGCGTACGGGGCATCTGGAATCGGGTCCGGATACTGGTCTCGATGCCATCCGTGACCCCATACTCCGGCCACCCGGTCGAGCGCTCCCGCCCGGTCTCCGTCACCTGGCGCCTGCCCGTTGGGGCTACCTCGATCCTCCTCTATCTGGTCGACCAGCTCCGGGTCTTTCCGACCGGGAAGTCGGCGGCGGCGGAGACCGCGCTACGCCGGGGGCTCGACCACCGCCGGAGCGGGGGGCCGTCGTGAGCCCGTCTCTCGGATTCCGAGATGTGACGACATCCCAACGGCTCCGGCTCCCGGCCGACCTGGTGGCCGAGCTGGAGGCGGCGGCGGCGGCGGAAGGGATCAGCGTCGAGGAGCTGGCGGCCCGCCTGCTCGTCGATGTCCTGCCCGGCATGGTGGCCGAGGAGACCGAGCGGTGGTTACGGACCACCCTCTCCCTCGCCTATCCGGTCGAGGCCGGCGCCGTCATCGACGTACCGGGCATTTCCGAAGGGCACCCGGAGAATCGGTCCGTGAACACGTCCCAAGACATGAAGCGACCCCGGCTGGTGGGCCGGGGCCAGCTTCCAAACATCAAGGCCACCTCTAATGGCACCCCCCAAGGTAGCACCACGTAGGGGGCGGGTACCGGCCACGCCGCGTCGCCGGACTCCGGTCCGGGTGCGCGGGTGTCTCTGGTGCCTCGACGGTCCCGGCGGCGCCGAACGTCAGGTCCTCGACCAGCTCGGGACCGTGGCCGCCGATCGTGGCGTCGAGGTTGACGACCTCCTCCCCGAGCTCCGCGCCACCTTCGCTCGGGCTCGGGCCGCGCATGACCAGCGCACCGAGCACTACGCCTGGGCCGCTATCCGGGCCATCACCGCGCTGACCCCCACGGGAGAGACGGGGGTCTCTCTCTCTGACGCCGCACCGCTCCGCGTCCTGGCCGTCTCCGGGGTGGCGTGATGGCCGAGAGAAAGGCCACCGCCCCTGTCTCCCGCTCTCTCCAGCGGGCGGCCAGCCGGCCGGCGCCGGCGCGCACGAAAGCGCCCAACCCGCGCCTTACCGAGGCGGCCCGCGCCGGTCTGCTCACCCGGAGCAACACCGAGAAGGGCACCGCCGGTCGCAAGGCGGCCGACGCCGTCACGTATCAACGCCGGCAAGAGCGACACGCGTCGAAGGGCCTCACCGCTCGCCAGGCCGTCGGTCACCCGAAGACGACCGACCGTCTCCCCACGTTCTCCTATCTGCGGGCCGACGGAACCTACGTCCAGCGCCAGGGCACGCGGGCCGAGGCCAAGCGGGCCAACCGCGTGAACTGGCTTACCCGCCAGCTCTTGGAAGGTCGGATTACCGAGAAGGAGTACGCCCGGCGCGTCGGCGGTTATGCGCCGCTGGCCAACGGTGACCGCTTCCTGGCTGACCCCCGGGCCGTCATCGCGCTGACTGAGGAACGGCGGAGTGAGGGCGAAGAACTCTGGTTTTACGAATCGGGCCGGTCGTGAGCGCCGCGCCGACCTGTGCCGCCTGTGCCCGTGGCGTCGATGCGCTCCACCACATCACGGGCCGCCCGTATCCAGACGGTCCGTACCTCGACCGGGACCTCGGGCTCGGGCTCTGTCTGGCCGATCACGTTCGCGTTCACGTCGTGCTGAGAGCGGCCGGCATTGAATGGGAGAGAGAGGGCGACGTGCGGGTCCGACACCGTCTACGCCGGGCCGCCGTCCACCTGCGATGGCTGGTCGACCTTCACCGGCCGCTATCTCTGTCGGTCGGATCAACGGCGGCGCTGGCCGCGCTGCTCCTCGATGCCGTCGACGTCCTGTCGGAGCTATCGTGACCACCTTCACCCGGGCGACCGTGAACGTGAGAGCGTGGCCCGGTCGGGACAAGTGGCGCACCCGGACACCTCGCGATCCCTACGTCAAGAGCCGGCCGGCACTGATCGTCCACGCGGCCAGCGATGCCGCCGCCGACACCGACGTGCTGGCGTGGGGCACCGCCCTGGAGGTCTCGGGAGCGAGCGTCGTCGGCGCCGTTGTCATCATCCCCGACGGCGCCACCCCGGCACGTCGGAAAGCGGCCGTTCGGCTGGCCCGGGAGCTGGCCGTAGACGGGCTCTCGGGGCCGATCCCGTGGCGGGTGGAAACGGCGAGCGCGTTCGGTGACCCGAAGACGGGAACGCTGCTCCGCCGGGCCTATGCCGGCGGCTGGTGCCTGGCCGGGTGGGACATCGGCCGGTCGTGGTCCCTGTTCTCCGCCGCCGACCTCCAGGTCGAGTGCTCCGGAAAGAACAAAGGCGCGTGGCGCATCGGACCGACCGGGAGCGTCACGCGCCACGATGACGGCGGGGTCAAGGCCGTTTCACCGCATCGGCCGCCGTGGGTATGGCGCTCACGCCGGGTGGGGTGGATGGGCACCGCCGGGGTGCCGGCCAGTCGAAACCTCGGCAAGCGAGAGCACGGCCGGCCGTTCACGGGCGATGTCCTCGACCTTCACACCGCGGCCTACGTCCTCACCTCCGAGCGTTCGGCCACACCTGAGCGCTACGGAGAGCTGCTCGGGGTCGAGGGTCTCGGTGTCCCCACCTCCGTCGCTCCCGACCTCGACGGTCTGCGCCGCGTGATGACGTGCGCGCTCGACCTTCACCGTCTGACTGTCACTCTCGACGTCAAGGCCGGCCAGTGGTTCACGACACCCCGAGACCGGACCGAGGGCCGGCACCGTCTCGATCTCTCGCGCACCGCCTCGCCCGGGGGCCTAGCGTCGGGAATCCTGGAGCGCTCCGGGCTCCGTCCGCCGATGGAGACATGGGACCTGGACGACGAAGGGCACGGCCGGTGGGCCGAGAGCTTCCATGGTGGCTGGACCGAGGTCGCCCCTGCCATCGTCGGCCGGGTCTTTCCTGCCGTCGTGGCCGATATCTCCTCGGCCTATCCACTGGCCGCCGTTCTCCTCGGCTGGTGGGACTTCCTGTGCGCCGAGCGCGTCGAGATGCACGACGACACCGCCGACTTCGTGCGCTTCGCCCATGAGGTCGCCGGGGAGCCGGGGGTCCTCCACCGGGACACGTTCAAGCGCTTCGGAATGGACCTGGTCACCCTCACCCTCGACGGCACCGAGGGCCCCTATCCCGTCGAGGTAGACGACCCCCACCGTCCTGACGGTCGCCTGGAGGTGGTCCCCGTCGATTCCGGCGGGCGTGTCATGCACAAGATGGGCTCCGACGTCCTGGCCGCCATCGTCCGGGGTGGAGACGTCCCCGCCGGCATCGTGTCAGTGACCCGGCCCGTGGCCGTCGGGCGCCAGTCGCAGATACGGCGCCGGCTCCCCGTCCTGCCCGGTCTCGCGCTCGACCTCACCACCGACATCGTCGGCCCCATCATCGACTACCGGAGCAAGTGCAAAGACAAGGGCGACACCCTCGGAGCTGCCCTCACCCGGGTGATCGTCAATTCCCTGGTGTTCGGTCAGCTTGCCCGCATGGACCCCGACGGCGACGGTGAGCGCCCTGGGCCGTGGGTGTGTCTGCCGTTGGCATCGGCCATCACGGCCGGGGCCCGGTTGATCCTCGCTCTCATGGACCGAGGGGTTACCGGCCTGGGCGGGATGGTGGCCGCCCGGGCGACGGATTCCTCGATCATTCCGTCGTCGGTCGAGGGCGGAGCGATCACGCTGGCCGGCGGAGACGTGGGCCGGGTCCTCTCCCACGTCGACCTCGGCGCCGTTCTCCGGGATCTTCACCGCCGGTTCTCACCGGGCCGTCACTGGCCCCTGTTCAAGATCACCCGCGGCACGGCCGACCGGGCTCTCCGGGCCGTCATCTTCGGCGTGAACCGCCACGCCGAGTTTTACCTCGACGGCGACGGGGGCGACACCATCGAGCTGGTGAGCACGACCGACGACGACGTCGAAGGCGAGACCGTCGACCTGGTGAACACCACTCAAGCCACGTTGGCCAATTTCTACGCGGCGCCGGCCACCATGCCCGGCACCGACGCCGACGGTACGTGCGAGTGGGTGCGGGTCGGGGTGACGGAGCTGATCCGCCATGCGAGGGCGAAAGAGGCCGGCCCGAGCGCGCTACGGCCCAAGCTCTCCCCCTGGGACGTGGGAGAAGAGATGCCATGGCCGGCCATCCGGCGCCTGTCGGTCACCTCGCCCGAGCTGCTCCATACCCTCCCCGAGTGCCTCGGTGCCCGCATGGGGACCCGGTATCTGGAGGCCGGCGGGGTGGTCGCCCTCGACCCGGGGGATGACCTGGCTCGGTGGCAGACGCTCCGGTGGGTGTACCGGGACAAGGGCGACCGCGCCTACGTCACGACTGACCACGAGGCGCCTGGCGGGGCGGCCCAGCTCGACACCCTCGATTCCAAGATGGTCGCATGGTCGTGGCCGACGCTGGTGGTCCCCGTCGAGGCCGTCGAGGTGGGGTTAGTCCAGCGCGTGGGCCGGGTCTCGGGTGTCCTCGACGCCTGGGCCGACGGACTCGGGAACCTGGACGCCCGGCGGCCGGTCGATGTCGACGCCGCCAGCTTCGTTACCGAGGAGGCCAGGCGCCTCGGGCCTACTGGCTTCGCCCGGACCTATGGCGTGGCGCAGCGGACCGCTGAACGTCTGACCGCCGGGCACCCACCCTCTCTCTCCACCGTCCGACGCGTGCGCCAGGCGCTCCGGGCCCTACACACCCCGGCGCTGCGGACGTGCGGACTCGACGGGTGCGCGGTGACCGTCTCCGGTAAAGCGATCTATTGCACCGAGGCGCACAAGAAACGGGCGCACCGTAAAGCCCGGGCTCGGCTCGCCGATCCCTACGCCGACGACGACGTGTGCGCGGTGTGCGATGCCGTCCTCTGGGGCGTTCCCCTGGTGGACGGTCGGTGCCCTGACTGTCTGGAGGATGCGTCGTGAGCCCGCCCCGGGAGCCCATGGCTCTCGACACTCTGACGGCAAGATTCCGTCAATACCTCCACCTCCCCGACCGGGGCCCGCTGGTGGTGGTCCTGGCCGTAGCCATAGCCAACCTCATGGCGGGTGATCCGACATGGCTGCTCGTCATCGGCGGCCCATCGAGCGGTAAGTCGGAGATGCTCAACGCACTACGGGGGCGGCCCGGTACTCACGAGATGTCGACCGCCACCGTGGCCGGATTCCTGTCGGGGTCCTCGGTCAAAGAGGGCGACGACCGGGCGACGGGCGGGGTGTTGTCGCAGATTGCCAAGAGCCCGAACCGCTACGGTCTCGTCCTCGTCAAAGACCTCACCACCCTTCTGTCAGGGGCGGCCGAGACCCGGGACGCCGTTTTCGGATTCATGCGCGAGGTCTTCGACGGCTCCGTGACCAGGGCGCTCGGGACCGAGGGCGGCCGGGTGTTCAAGTGGGCCGGGAAGGTCGGCGTTATCGCCGCGGTCACCGGGGCCATTGATCTGGTCGACATGGGGCTGCTCGGAGACCGTTACCTCTACCTGAGGTATCCGGTGCCCTCACCTGAAGATGCCCGCGCTATCGGGGAACGGGTGTTGGCCAACAGCGGTCGCGAAAAGGAAATGAGGGGGAGCCTGGCCGACGCGGCCGGGGCCTTTATCGACGGTCTCGGGATCGACCCTGCGGCGCCCCCGCCGGCTCTCGACGGCGCCGACCAGGACCGCCTTATCGACCTGGCCACCCTGGCCGTGCGGTGCCGGTCCGCCGTCGTCTTCCGAGGTGCCGACCTGGAGCTGCTCCCGGCATCGGAGGAGGCCCCGCGCTTGCTCGGGGAACTGAACCGAGTGGCTGGAGCGATGACGGCCATGGGCGTCGAAGCGGGCGAGATGTGGCACCTGCTCGGGGAGCTGGCCACGGGCGGTGTTCACCGAGACCGCTTCGCCGCGCTGGTCTTCCTGGCCGGGTCGTTCTCACCCTCGACATTCCGGACCACCGCCACCGTGGCCGGGAACATACGCCGGCCCATGGCACCGACTCTCCGACACCTCCAGGCCCTCCAGGCGCTCGGGCTGGTGGAGTCCGAAGGGTCCGAGCACGACACCTCCGAGCGCTGGTGCGCGTCGGACTGGACGATATCCCTATGGCCGTCTTTCTCGGGCGTGCCGGTGAGAGAAGGGCACCCGGTCTCGGCCGAGGTGGTCAAAACAGAGGCCGAGGCGGTCACCAATGTGGGCGCCGCTTTCGCCCTCGACCCCTTCGATGTCGAGGAGACGTCGTGACCCGGGCCCTCACCCTCTACGTGGCATCACCGGTCACCGCCTATGGCACACCGCACCGAGGTCGGGCTCTGGCCGGCATCCGGGCCGAGGTGGGGGCGGGCACCGTCATCCTCGACCCGGCCGTGCTGTTCACGACGGACGCCGAGTGGCTGGCCGAATGGCCGCGCCTTGTGCGCTCTCTCGACATGCTCGTCATCGTCCCGGCCGCCGACCGGACCGTCGGTGCCGGGGTGTTGCGCGAGGTGTCCGACGCACTGGCTCACTGCGTGCCGGTCTCTCTGTGGGCTCCCCCGGGCCGCCTGGTCCCGTGGGCCGCCTTCGACGTGCGCGGCATTCCCAGTGGGACGGCCGGCATGGCCGCCTGGGTGGTCCCCGTCGACGTTCCGACCGACCCGACCCCGATGCGCGAGCACGCCCGATGACCGTCGACCTCGACAACCGGCACGCCCGTCATCCGGCGAAGTATGGCGCCACCGTGCTCGACGCGCTGGGAGCCTTACTGGAGACCGAGGCCGGCACCCGGGGTAGGCAACGGCTCCGGGTGCTCGACCCCTTCGCCGGGACGGGCCGCATCCACATTCTCGACCACGACACCATCGGCGGGGACCTGGAGCCCGAGTGGATCGGCCAAGGGTGCGACATGGGCCCCGTCGTGGTGGCCGACGCACTATGTCTGCCGTTCGCTCCCGGATCGTTCGACGCCGTTGTCACTTCACCCTGTTATGGCAATCGCTTGGCCGACCACCACAACGCTCGGGACGGCTCGGTGCGACACAGCTACACCCACGACCTGGGCCGGTCTCTACACCCGGCCAGTACCGGGAGGATGCAATGGGGCGAGCCCTACCGGGTATTCCACCAGTCGGCCTGGGTGGCGTGCTTCGGTGTAGTGGTGCCCGGTGGCCTAATCCTGGTGAACGTGTCCGACCACATACGCCAGGGTGAGGTGGTCCCGGTGGTGGCGTTCCATGTCGAGGCGCTGGAGCTGGCCGGGTGGGTGGTCGAGGGTGTCGAGACGGTCGCCACCCCGCGGCTCCGGTTCGGGGCCAACGGCGCCGCCCGGGTAGATGGGGAGGCCATCATCGTGGCCCGCTCGCTGGGCATGGAGAATGGTGCGGCGGCGGGCCAAGTCATCGGAGAGGTGCTGTCGTGAAACGAAGCCTCATAGTCGCATCTTGTCTCGCGCTCCTGGCCGGTGGTGCCG